>JANNBG010000284.1:0-2333 GCA_031385205.1 Rhodobacterales bacterium | reverse complement strand
CCCCCCCCCCCCCCCCCCCCCCCCCCCCCCCCCCCCCCCCCCCCCCCCCCCCCCCCCCCGACCACCCCGCGGGGGCACCGGATGTATCCTGGGCGCAATTTGCGCGGGTGATTTTGGCGGGGTCTGGGTGTGATGTGGTGGATATTCCATCGGAGGATTACCCGACACCTGCGCTAAGGCCGCGCAATTCGCGGTTGGACTGCAGCAGTTTGCAGCGTGACTTTGGTATTGCGCGTCCGGACTGGCGCGAGGGGTTGGCGGATATCTTGAAGGAATTGGCATGACGCGGAAGGGCATTATTCTGGCGGGTGGGTCGGGCACGCGGTTGTGGCCGATCACCATGGGCGTGTCAAAGCAGCTGCTGCCGATTTATGACAAACCGATGATCTATTATCCGCTGTCGGTGCTGATGCTGGGCGGGGTGCGGGAGATTGCGATCATCACGACGCCGGACGATCAGGCGCAGTTCATGCGGCTGCTGGGGGATGGGGCGCAGTGGGGGCTTTCGCTGACCTATATCGTGCAGCCGACGCCGGATGGGCTGGCACAGGCGTATCTGCTGGCGCGCGATTTTCTGGCGGGTGCGGCATCGGCGATGGTGTTGGGGGATAATATCTTTTTCGGGCATGGCTTGCCGGAAATGCTGCAGGCGGCGGATGGGCGTGGTGGCGGGTCTGTGTTCGGCTATCGCGTGGCGGACCCGGAGCGGTATGGCGTGGTGGATTTTGATGCGGATGGGCGGGTGCGGGCGATTATTGAGAAACCTGAAAGGCCGCCGTCAAACTATGCGGTGACGGGGCTGTATTATCTGGATGGCACGGCACCTGACCGGGCGGCGCAGGTGAAACCATCGGCGCGGGGCGAGTTGGAGATTGTGGATTTGCTGCAAAGCTATCTGGCGGACGGGCAGTTGCAGGTGGAACGGATGGGGCGGGGGTTTGCCTGGCTGGATACCGGCACGCATGGCAGTTTGCTGGACGCGAGCAATTTTGTGCGGACGTTGCAGGCGCGGCAGGGGTTGCAGGTGGGATGCCCGGACGAGATCGCCTATCGGGCCGGGTGGATTACGGCCGATGCGCTGGCGGCCCGCGCGCGGGTGTTCGCCAAGAATGACTATGGCAGGTATCTTTTGGCCGTTCTGGCCGACTGACGCGGAAATCCGCCGGCATTTGTTGCAAAACAGGCGGGTTTTGTAGCATCTTTGCATTTCGTGCTGGAATTGTTTCCAAATTGACGAAACTTAACCTTGGAGTTGCATTCTGCGAAGGATTCGCGAGGGGATGGCAACGGAGGGCGGGATGGTTGTTGGCGTTGTTCTTGCAGGTGTGATGTCCGGCATGGCCTCGGCGCTGCTGTCTGTTGCGGCGGGCCATCCGATAGAAACGACGCTGATAGTTTATATGGTGGCCGGGATGCTTGGGGCGGTTGGGTTTGTGGCGACCGCGACACGCCATCAGGTAGAAGTGCTGCGCTAAGAAACAATGGCCGTGCTGGCCGATGTCGTCACGAAGTGGCGCTTGGGCGTGATTCTGGCGGCCTGTGAGGTATCAAAAAATCGAATCAATTTGAGTTGCAGATGCTGCGTGGCAGTATGAATTGCAATCAGCGATTGCGCGATGAACTTGCCGCACGCGCGACGCGATATATCATGGCAAAATAGTTCGGTTAACGGGGCGTTCTCGCGGCAGAATTGTGGCGAAACCCGTCGCCAAGTCACCCCAAAAGTGGATAAAATACAACCGGGGGCGCCACATTGTGGGTGCTAAAAATGGACTGCCAATCGGGACGTGTTTCCGCAAACTTTCAGGTAAAAGCCAGCGCTGATGGCGTAGTGTGCAGGTTGAATTCACTGTCGTTGTGGAAGGATTGCTGACAATGAGCATCAGCTTTCCTGAGTTTCCGTCTGCAACCGCTGTCGTTGTGCAACGCTTTGTTCCACTGGCCCCGGCAGACGAGTCGATCAATGGGCCTTATCGGCGCGTTTTCAAACGCTTGCTGGATATTGCTGCCATTGTCGTGGCGGCACCGGTTGTGGCGCCTTTGATTGCCGGGCTGGCCATCGGGGTGGCGTGGCAGGGTGGTAAGCCGTTTTATTCGCAAAGCCGGGTTGGGCGTGATGGGCGCACATTCCGCATGTGGAAACTGCGGAGCATGGTCCCGGATGCCGACGCGCGGATGGCGGGTTATCTGGACGGTAACCCGGCGGCAAAGGCCGAGTGGGACGCGACACAAAAGCTGAAAGATGATCCGCGGATCACGCCGTTCGGGCGATTTTTGCGGCGGTCATCGTTGGATGAGCTGCCACAATTGTGGAATGTGCTGACGGGCGACAT
>JANNBG010000279.1:0-3999 GCA_031385205.1 Rhodobacterales bacterium | reverse complement strand
AATGCGTTGAAATGTGATCGTCTAAAGTATGCGCAGATCGCCCGCAGATTCCTTGCCATCACGCCCGGTCTGCAGATCAAAGCCGATCTTCTGGTTGTCGTTCAGGCCTTTGAGGCCTGCGCGTTCAACGGCAGAGATATGCACAAAGATATCCTTGCCGCCATCATCGGGTGCAATGAACCCGTAGCCCTTTGTTCCGTTGAACCATTTCACGGTGCCTGTCGGCATGCCGCATCTCCTGTTTCCTTGCCTGCCCAGCGGCACCATTACCGTGGGTGATCCGCCAGTGGCTTGTCTGTGGTCCGGCTGGCGTGGTGGTCAGGCGGGCAGAAAGGCTGTCATCACGAGGGAAATGATGCCAAATCGGCCATAAAAATCAAGTCGGAATTACGCATGGGCAACGGGCCGCCATTTGGTGAACAGCCGGTCGAGCGACAGGGGGCCGGCACCAAGGGCGACAAGCGTGATGAGGGTGAGAATCCAGAAGGTGCGCTGGTCAAGGATGAGGGCATCAGGGCTGCGGTCAAACCATGCGCCAATGGTGGTGGTGTCCACCTTGTGGCCAAAGATATCGGTGAGGGACTGGAGGATGACAAAGCCTGCCATGCCAAGGGCGGCGAGGCGGGTGAACAGGCCAAGGGTGATGAGGGCAGGGAGGACGAATTCGGCAGTGGTGCCGGCAAGGGTGACGAGGGTGTGCCAGAGGGAAAGCTGGCTGGAGTCAAAACCCACAGCCTCAAACGCGCGGGGGAAGATCTGGCCATAGGCGCCGTCGGAGGGGGTGAAGAGGGAGGGGCCGATCTTGGTGCTGGCGGAGGCCCAGAAATAGTGGAGGAGGACAGCAGCAAAGATGAGGCGGGCGAGGGTGGGAAGGAGTGCGGGGGCAAGGCTGGTGAGGCCGCGCGAGGCGCGGTTGTGCAGGGATATCAGGGTGTTCATGGGTCAGGCCAATCCGGTCAGGGCGTTGTTTTGGAGGAGGAGGGGGAGGAGGAGGCCAAGATCGGCGGGGTGGGTGTCTAGGGCGTGCGCGACCGTGGCACCCTGCATGAGGGCGGAAAGGAAACCTGCGGCATTTTCGGGCAGCAGGGTGACAACGGGATCAAACGCGGGGCGAAAGATGGCGATGGATTCGGGGCGCATCTGGGGTTTGGGGGCGGTGGGGTCGGTATTGGCCAGCCATATGGCATGGATGGGCCATTGGGATTGGAGGATGTGGAGCGTTGGGGCGAAGGTGAGGCGGGCGTGGAGGAAGGCGTCGGGGGTGATTTGGGCGAGTACTTCGGGGGCCACGGGGCTGGCATCGGCGGCGTGATAGGCGTGGCGGATTGCAAGTTCGAGACGGGCGACATCGGGCAGGTAGGGCAGGTGGGCGACATGGGGAAAGGTCGCAAGAAAAGCGGGCATCTGGGTGCCATAGAGCATCATGATGCGCGATGTGGGGGGGTGGGCGCGCAGGTAGACGCGGGCCATGGCGGCAAAGAAATCATCGCCCACCAGTTTGCGGATGACGGGGAAGCCTGCCTCCAAGGCCTTTGTCAGGCTGGAGGCGACGTTGTTGCGATAGACGTTGAAACGTTTTGTGGTGGGTCGACCCTGCGGGTCAACCAAGCCGTGGGGCACGGGCAGGGCGGGGTCCATCAGGGCCATGACAAAGGTGGATTGGGTCATGCGACGGGGTCCAGCACGGCGGCGGCACGGATAGTTTCGGCCAGCAGAACGGGCCAGTCGGGGACGTCATTATCCCATTCGATCAGCGTGGGTTTGGGGCCAGACAGGGCGATGGTTTGGGCATAAAGCTGCCAGACGGGGTCGACGACAGGGGCACCATGGCTGTCAATCAGCAGGGGTGCACCGTGATCGTCGGCATCAACATCATGGCCGCCGAGGTGGATTTCACCCACGGCATGCAGGGGGAATGCGGTGATATAGGCGAGGGGATCGGTGGCCTGATTGGTGGCAGAGACGAAGACGTTGTTCACATCGAGCAGCAGGCCACAGCCGGTGCGGCGGGCGATTTCTGCCAGAAAGGTGACCTCGTCCATATCTGACTCCGCAAAGGCGAGGTAGGTGGAGGGGTTTTCCAAGAGCATGGGGCGGCGCAGGGTGGATTGCACATGGTCGATGTGGTCGCAGACGCGGTTCAGGGTGGCGGCGGTATAGGGCAGGGGGAGCAGGTCGTTGAGGAACGCACCATCATGGGTGGACCATGCGAGATGTTCGGAAAAACTGGCTGGGTTCAGCCAATCGCACAGGGTGCGCAGGCGTTGCAGGTGGTCAGGGTCCAGGGGGCCTTCGCCGCCGATGGACAGGCCGACACCGTGGACGGAAATGGGAAAGCGTTCCGCGAGGTGGCGCAGTTGGGCAAGCGGGCGGCCACCAGCGCCCATGTAGTTTTCGGCATGGATCTCGAGCCAGCCGACGGGGCCGGGATTGGCGAGGATGTCGCTGAAATGCTGGGGTTTATAGCCGACGCCGGGGCGGGTGGGCAGATGGCGATGGGCATGTGTGTCGAGCATCTTTGTCCCCTTGCAGAAAGTATGCCCCCCCGGCGTGGTGCCGAAGGGGCGCGGGCATCAGCCAGCCATATCACGATCAAGGGCTTCCATGCTGCCCATGCGGCCTTCTGGCAGTTCCATCGTGACGCAGGTGCCAGCGGCGACGTATTTCCAGGAATTGCCCTGATAATCGACCTTGGAGGTGCCAGCGCAGGTCGTGCCAGCACCAGCAGCGCAATCATTTGCGCCAGCAAGGGCCACGCCAAAGCACTTTTCCTTGGCACCTTCTGCCGAAGCGGCGGTTGCGAATTGTGCGGACAGGGCGGCGGCGAGTGCGCCAGCGATGGCGAGTGTTTTCATCTGTGCAGACATTGTGTGGTCCCTTTTGTGTGAGCCGCCAAACCGTTCGGCGATAAGCAAGTGATAGCGGTGAGCCCGCAACACAAGCTACTCACAGCGTTGTGAACCACGCGTGTGTGACAAAATGAAACCGATCGGGCGGGTTGTTCGTAGCGGCCTGCGGAGGGAAAAAGCGGCGGGGTAAACCGCCGGTTATGGTTTAATTTGCGATGGTTACGTCTTGTCTGATGTCCGGGGCCATGACTTCGGCGGCCATCGCAAGGGTAATGGCGTGCAGAGACATTTGTTGCGTTTGCGTATCGCCCAGACGGCGAATTGAAACAGAACGCTCTGCGACCTCGCGCGCACCGATTGCCAGGATGACGGGCACTTTACCGACGGAATGTTCGCGGACCTTGTAATTGATCTTCTCATTCCGCGTATCCGCCTCGGCGCGCACGCCAACGGCACGCAGGGCGCTGACGACTTCATGCACATAATCATCGGCATCCGACACGATGGAGGCGACGACGACCTGCCGGGCGGCGAGCCAGAAGGGCAGTTTTCCGGCGTAGTTTTCGATCATGATGCCGATGAAACGCTCAAACGAGCCAAGGATGGCACGGTGCAGCATGTAGGGGCGGTGTTTGGCCCCATCGACGCCGGTGTATTCGGCCCCCAGACGGTCGGGCAGGTTGGGGTCGACCTGAAAGGTGCCGCATTGCCATTTGCGGCCAATGGCGTCGGTGAGTTTGAAGTCGAGCTTGGGGCCATAGAAGGCACCTTCGCCGGGGTCGATCTGATAGGCGTTGCCGGTTTTCTTGATGGCGTTCTCAAGGGCGGCCTCGACCTTGTCCCACGTCTCATCCGATCCGATGCGCACATCGGGGCGGGTGGAGAGTTTGATTTCAAAGCTATTGAAACCGAGGTCTTGGTAGACAGAATCCAGCAGGCGGATGAAATCGGCGCATTCGGACTCGATCTGGTCTTCGGTGCAGAAGATATGCGCGTCGTCCTGCGTAAACCCGCGCACCCGCATCAGGCCGTGCATGGAGCCGGAGGATTCGTAGCGGTGGCAGGAGCCGAATTCGGCAAGGCGCAAGGGCAGGTCGCGGTAGGATTTCATGCCTTGGTTAAAGATTTGCACATGGCAGGGGCAGTTCAT
>JANNBG010000274.1:0-14950 GCA_031385205.1 Rhodobacterales bacterium | reverse complement strand
CGCCCGCCATGGCGCAATCCATTTATGGTTGCGTCGGATTGGACGACACGAACGGCCTGCCCAGTGTCGAGGGCGACAATGGCGTGTTCTACCGCGTCAATCCTGATTTGCGCATGTTCCATGCTGTGTCAGATGAAAGCGTGGCCCGTTTGGCAGGCTTGTCAAAGGCGTTGGCAGATTTGGGCACGACACTGGTTTATGTGCCCTTGCCAACCAAAGGGCTGGCCATGCCCGATCAGTTGCCGCAGGCGGCGCATGACTATGGGTTTGACGTGGTGCTGGCCACCACGGTTTACGAAGATATCCTGAAACGCCTGGCAGAGGCCGGTGTGGTCACGGCAGATATACGTCGTGCGATGCGTGCCGGGGCGGATGGGCCACCTTCCATTTTTCCCACGGATTACCGATTGACGGCGGCGGGTGCCCAGCGTGCAGCAGCGGCGATTGCTGCTGCCATGACGGGCACAGCAGGGTTCAGTGACCTGCAAAAGGGGCGGTTCGCCTCCAGCATTACGGGCAAAGAAACCTTGCCATCCGATATGCGCGCCGCATTGCAGCGGCATTGCCAGATCACCTTGCCAGAGCTGCTGGTCGATACCTATGCCAACACGCGCCTGCAGGGGGGGGAAATAGCAGGCGACAATACGCTGTTGGGCACCACAGCCATCAGTTCACGCGTGGCCGTCGTCGGCACCGAACATGTCGGCACCGCGTCAAGCAACTTTGCCGGGGCCTTGTCGGCGGCCAGCGGGCTGGACGTGCAGCAATATACCGTGGACGGTGGCGGCAGCTTTGCCGCAATATCGTCTTATCTGACATCGCGTGCGTTTCAGGATCAGCGTCCGGCCTATCTGGTCTGGATCAACCCGGTTGAAAACAACCTTGCCCAATTTAGTGACCAGCCGCTGCGCGAATTGACCGCCGCTGCCGGTGGCAACTGCCGCGTGCCTTTACCTTCTGGCCCCGGCGGTGTGGCCAACAGTGTGTCGGCTGATCTGACGGCGCTTGATCGCACCCAGACTTACACGCTGTTTCTGGATGCCGAAGGCACGCAGGCCACGTCAGCCCAGTTCGACTTCCAATCTGCCCTTGGCCTTACCCGTACACGAACCGTACAGCGCAATCCGGGCCAGGTGGCCACGGGTCGTTTTTACATGCCGATGTCAGGTTTGTGGCCGGAAGGTACTTTGTCTGTCACCATCACGCTGGATGCGCCTGTGGCCAATACCGCCCGCGTGACCGCGTGTTTTGACTAAAGGATCGCTGACCATGCGGGGCACATCGTTTTTCACCATCATTTGCGCTGTGATCGCCCTGTTCTGGGGCGGTTCAGTGCAGGCGCGGACGCTGGACTTGGCCTTCATGCCACCCGCCGTCGAACCGCAAGACCTGTGCGTCCCCCCTCCTGATCCTGAAGCGACGATCGAGGCCACTGCCGGGCAAGGCGGCAAGGGCCTGACGGATCTATTGCGCTTGCAATATGTGGACCGCGATATCCGTCGGTTGCAAAGTACCGACCCTGACCGCTGGTTTGATTTCATTCTGACCTTGATGGATTGGCGCGCGCGCCTTGACCCCAGCTTTGCGGGCGTGAACCTGTCTTTGGCGCGCATCGGCCTTTATGTCGATGCAGGGCGTCTGGAACAGCTGCAAAAGGATGGGCTGATCGACGCCGTGCGGAACGGTGGGCAACGGCTGACGAACACGCAAAAGATGGGGCTGGCACAGTACTATCTGAATGGCATTGGCGTTGCGCGTGACACCGAATTTGCCCAAAGCCTGATCCGTGACGCAGCCTATGGCGGCAACGCCGAGGCACTGATGTCCGTGGCGCGCATGGATTTGCAAGGGCAACCCATGCCGGGTTGGGATGCCCCGCTGGATGTCACCGTCACGCTGGCCTTTGGTGGCATGCTGGGCCAGATGGACGAATCCGTCTGCGGCCATGCCGAACGGATTGCACGCGAATATCTGGATGGCACCGTCGTCACGCAGAATGCCGATATTGCCTATGCATGGTTCAAGTTTGCGGCAGACCTTGGCGGTGGGCAGGCCGCGTGGCGCGTCGTCGAATTTCACCTGAACGCCAAGGCGGCCCGCAAGGATAATGCCGAAATGCTGCACTACCTGCAGCTGGCCGTAAAGCGCGGCATCACGCTGGAAGAGGGGCAGATCGAACAGGTCAAATCATCCGGTACCGTGGACGAGGCCGCATTGGCCGGCATTCTTGGCTATAACTTCAGTGCCGATACCGGGCGCGGGCGGCCGTCCCTTTCGCCCTATCTGCGGCTTTCGGTCAATCTGGATGGCGATTTGAGTCAGAAGGACAGTCCCTATCTGCAATACCTGCGCGAAGTTTCCCAATTTCCCACGGCCCCGGGCTGGGTGCTGACCCTGCTGGCCAAACAAGTGCTGATAAGCCATGGCCGTTGGACGGGTGAGGCCGAAGCCATGGCCCTGCTGGAAAAGGCCGTGGCGCATGATGACCCCGAAGCCATGCAAATGCTGGCCAAAATGCTGGTGCGATACCGCGATGATCCCGCACAGTTGAACCGTGCCATCAACCTGTTGACCATGGCCGTCGAACGCTTTGGCGATACCGCTGCGATGCGTGATCTGGATGCCATCTACCGCTGTCAGGCCCCCGATGCCCCGCGCGTGACCGAGGCCGATGTCTGGGCCACCAACTATCGTGCAACCCAGGACGCCACTGCCGATATCAGCCAGACCGACCTGATCGTGCTGGACCCGTACAAAGCCCCCAAGATGCTGGCGCAAATACAGACGCAGGCACTGGACGGAAACCCCACCTCGCTGGCCAATTATCTGGAACGTATCCAGCTGGACCCGTTGGCCACGGATGCCGCCCATCGGTTATGGGCCGCCCGTACCAACCAATCTGACAAAGCGTTGGAGGTGTTTGCCGAACTGGAATTCAATCTGGCAACCAACCCTGCCGAACGGAACCTTGCGGTCGAACTGTTCCGCCGCGTTTACCTGAATAACGGCGTGCAAACCGCGTTGGATTTGTCCGTTGCGCTGACCGGAGATAACGCCAATGACCCCGAAATTGCCGTCGAAATTCTGGGCTTGCTGTCCAAGGCCGCCAATCGCGGTGAAGGTGCCGGTATCCGTTTGCTGTCCAAACACCTCGCCTCGCAACGCTCTGCCCAATCGCTGTATGATGAATTTGCCCAAGTGATCGAAGACCGTGGTGATTTCATCGCCCTGATGTTCGCCATTCCCTTTGTCGATGCGACCCGTGCCGATGATTATATCGACCGTGCCGTCGCCCTGATGTCCTGCGGCACAAAAGACCCTGATGAGCTGAGTGATGCGGCGACAATCATGCAATCACCCGATCAGGCCTATCACTGGCGGCAGGTTGCCCTGACCATCGAAGGCGGCAATGTACTGGCAAAACTGGCCATTTCCGACAGCCAGATGGGTTCTTTTAACAAAGGTCGTGCGCCGACAGAGCGTGAGATTTATGAACGCAACCTGACCGAAGGTGATGAAATCGCACGGCGCAATCTGGTCACCCTGACCGCCGACCCGGACCTTCCATCCTATGATCCTGCCGCAGCGGCCGGGCATCTGATTGCCATCCTCGCGTCCGGTCGCCCTGATGACGAAGGCTGGGTGCTGGAAACCTATCGCAAGGCCACACCAGAACTGCGCGCTGCCGTTTCGGCACAGCTGGATATGAGCACTGTGTTCATGGCCGCAGCACAGCGCGGCGATGTGACGGCGAAGCTGGACCTGGCTCTGCTGCTGCGGGCTACGGCGCAAAAACCGGCTGATCTGCAGGCGTCAACGCGCTGGCTGGCCGAGGCGGCAAATGGCGGCAATGTGACTGCAATGGCAGAACTGGGGCATGCGCTGGCCTATGGCATTGGCGTGCCGCAAGACCGCGTTGCTGCCCTGACTTGGCTGGAACAGGCCGCGCGGGGGGGTGATCCTTCTGCCGGTGAAACGGCCCGCTTGTTACGCATCGGAACCGCCCCATGAAATGGCTGACCCTCACCATGATCGCCCTGCTTGGCATGCCACTGCGCGGGCTTGCCTGCGATGCCCCACCGCCACCCGTTGGCACATTGGACTTTGGCAGCCGTTATGCCGATGACAGCGCCACGCGGTCTGACATCGACGCCACCGGCGAAGCCGAGGCCGAAGATGCCCTGCGCCCCATCGACGATTTTCTGCGTGATCTGACCGATCGGGCGAATGGCGTGCTGCGCGGCAAAGATGACAGTGCCGCACAGGCCGATTGCATCGTGCAGCAGATTGCAGTCTGGGCACAGGCCAATGCTTTGGGCGATCTGCAATCTGACACTGCCAGTCTGACAATGGGGTCGCGCCTTGCTGGTTTCGCGCTGGTAATGTTGCAGGCCCGCACGCAAAGTACACGCTCGGATGACATCGCCCTCATCAACCATTGGCTGGCAGGCCTGATGCAGGCCCAGATGACCTTTTGGGAACAGGACGCCCCCAAGGGCGCGCGCCAAGGCAATCTGCGTGCTTGGGCGGCACTCGCGGGCAGCGCGACAGCAAGGTTGACACAGGATGCCACGATCCGCGCCTGGTCCACCTGGTCAGTCAGTTATGTCCTTTGTACAGCCGGGCCGGATGGCAATCTGCCGCGCGAAATGGAACGTGGCAGGCTGGCTCTGAAGTACCAGTTGCACGCGATTGCGCCGCTGGTCGTATCAACCCTGCTGCTGTCGCAAGACGGCGTCGATCTGACTGGCACTTGTGATGGCGCGCTGCGGCGGATTGTCACTTTCGCCATGACGGACCTGCAAGACGGTGCCCAAACCCGCGCGATTACTGGCGTCGAGCAAAGCCTTCTCGACGGCAGCGATACCTTGGAAGGATTCCAACTCGCCTGGACAGTGCCCTACCTCATGCTGGACCCAGCCGCCGCCGGTGATGCGTTTGACGGACTGGCCGACCGCTATGGCCCGCTGAACTACTCCAAACTCGGTGGTAACCAAAAGCTGCTTTGGAGCGTGCTGGGACCGTAATGGTGCGCATGAGGGAACCACTTTAGGTTCTCAAGTGATTGATTGAGCGTTGGCCGCAAACCCTTCTTCCAACGCCGCCAAAATCACCTGCACATCTGCCGATGTCAGCACCAGGGGCGGTGACATGATGATGTTCGGCCCACTGACCCGCACCATCGCCCCTGCCCGGTAGGCCGCCGCCTGCACGCGCCCCGGCATCGCCTTGTCTGGGGCCTTCTTTGTCTCCCTGTCCGCCACCAGTTCCAGCGCCAGCATTAACCCATGCCCGCCCCGCACATCGCCGATCACCGCGTGCCGCGCCTGCAACGCCTGCAATCCCGCAAACAACTCCGTCCCGCGCAGCCCTGCGTTTTCCACCACGTTCAACCGCAAAGTTTCATCCAAACAAGCCAGCGCCGCCGCCGCTCCCACCGGATGCCCGGAATAGGTGTAACCATGACCGATGGCTGCGGCCCCCGTCGTATCGCCCTCAAACACCGCCGCCACCGCTTCGCCAATCATCACCGCGCCAAACGGGAAATAGCCGTTGGTGATCGCCTTGGCCGTACACATAAAGTCTGGCTGCACCCCCCACAGGCGTGATCCTGACCATGCCCCCGTGCGCCCAAACGCCGTGATCACCTCATCCGCGATCAGCAGAATGCCGTTCTTGCGGCACAACGCCGCCACGCCCGGCATAAAGCTTTCATGTGGCGGGATCACCCCACCCGCCCCAAGGATCGGCTCCATGATGAATGCCGCAATTGTACCTGGACCCTGAAACGCAATCTCGTCTTCCAGTGCCTGCAAGCACAGTTGCGCCAGCCTTGCAGGGTCGGCCTCATTGAACGGATTACGATAGGTGTAGGGGGCCGGAATATGAAAGCAGCCCGGCAACAGCGGCTCATACGCCGTGCGGAAATTCGCATTGCCGTTGACGCTCGCCCCGCCCATATGCGTGCCGTGATAGCCCTTTTTCAGGCTCAGGAATTTGGTCCTCGCCGCTTCCCCCCTGATCTTGTGATACTGCCGCGCCAGCCGCAGTGCCGTTTCGACGCTGTCAGACCCGCCACTGGTAAAGAACGCCCTTACCATGCCATCAGGCGCAAAGAAATCACGCAGCACTTCCGCCAGTTCGATCACGCAGTCGTTCGACGTGCCCCGGAATGTCGAATAATACGGCAACCGGTCCAGTTGCGCCGCAATCGCGTCTTTCACCGGTTGGCAGGAATAGCCCAGATTGACGTTCCACAGGCCTCCGACGGCATCCACCACCTCGTGCCCGTCGATATCCACCACGCGCACGCCATGGGCTTCGGTGATAATCACCGGCGGGGATTTGTGGCTGTCCGCCGGGGCTGTCATCGGGTGCCAGAAACTGCGGGCATTATTGGCCTTCAGGTAATTGCTGTCTTTCATGCGGGTGCCCTTTCTTGTGTCAGTATTGCCCGCCAAAGGCGCTGCACGGTGACCGGAGCCGCGCCGCCTTGCAAGGACATGATCTCTGTTGCCGCCTTGATGGTGCGGAGGATGATGTCCGCGCGCGCTGCGCCATGCAGACGGGTCGTGGGTGCGGCAACGGCGACGGCCCCAATGCAGGCGGCATTGCAGTCGAACAGTGGGACGGCAACGCTGGCCACATCCACCTCGAACGTATCGGCAGTTTCCGCCCAGCCCACTGCCTTTACTTGGACCATTTCCGCTTGAATAGAGCCGCTTTCCAGCATGGTGTTTGGGGTCAACCCAATGCGTGGCAGTGCCAGAGTACTGGCTTGTTGATCCTTCGGCAGATGCGCCAGAACGGCCATGCCAGACGATGTCGCATGAAACGGCAACACATCAGCATCTTCCATCATCACCTTGATCGCGTGGTTTGGCGCATAGGCAAAGGCCAGCGTCACCAGCCTGCCCGCCACCAGATGCGACATATGCGCCGTCTCGCCCGTGGCCCTTGCAAGCGCCTGCAGCACGGGCATCGCCGCATCACGCGTCGGCACCGTCGCCTCCCGCAGCGCCGCCAGACGCAGCACCGCAGGCCCGATGCGATAGGTTTTTGCGAGGGTTTGTTCGATCAGCCCATGGTCCTGCAGTTCCGTCATCAGCCGAAAACAGGTGGCTTTGTTGGTGCCTGACAGCCGGGCCAGATCAGACAGCCCAATTTCATGCTGTTGACGCGTGAAATAGTCCAGCAAGGTCAACGCTTTCGATGTCGTACCCATGCGTGCCCTCCCACCATTTCCATTTTTGTTGACAGATCACACCTGCCTCTGTCAATCTATTTTAGAACCATCGGTTCATATAATAAACCAACGGGACGGGGAACAACATGACACAAGCAATCACGCGGGGTGCGCCATGGCCGAGGTAAACACGCTCAAGAAAAACTCACTTGGCACCGGGGCCATTACGTTTCTGGTGGTGTCTGCTGCAGCACCACTGACGGCCGCCGGGGGTGGCGTGCCGCCATCCATGCTGTTCGGTAATGGTGCGGGCATCGCCGGGGCCTTTGCCATTGTAACAGTCATCCTGCTGCTGTTTTCGGTGGGTTATGTGGCGATGTCACGCCATGTGAAAAACGCCGGCGCGTTTTATGCTTTTACGGCCTCTGGCCTAGGTGGGCGCATGGGTGGTGCGGCGGCATTGATTGCGATTCTGGCCTATAACACCATGCAAATTGGCCTTCTGGGCCTGTTTGGCGCCATCGCGTCAGGCACTTTCGCGGACTTTGGCCTTGCCCTGCCGTGGTATGTCTGGAGCTATATCGCCATCGCTTTGGTCGCCGTTCTTGGCTATCGCCAAGTGGATTTGTCGGCAAAGGTGCTGATGGCACTGGTGCTGGCCGAATTTGCCATCGTCCTCGCGCTGAACGCGGCGATCCTGATGGCGCGCGGGGATTCGGGCCTGAACCTGCAGCCCTTCGCATGGTCGCAGATCACCTCAGGCACGCCGTCCATCGGCATCCTGTTCTGTTTCGCGGCCTTTATCGGGTTTGAGGCAACCACGATCTATTCGGAAGAGGCAAAGAACCCATCCGTCACCGTGCCGCGTGCCACCTATATTTCGGTGCTGCTGATCGGCGTGTTCTACATCCTCACGTCGTGGTTGATGGTCATGGGCGTGGGAGTGGACAAGCTGATGCCCGCGTTGGAAGCGAACTTTGCAGGCTTTTTGTTCGAACTGTCAGGCCGCTATCTGGGTGGACCGCTGACCACGGTCATGAGCATTCTCTTCGCAACTTCGGTCTTTGCGGCGGTATTGGCGTTCCACAACGCTGTTGCGCGCTACAAGTTCGTGGCGGGGCGTGAGGGGATCTTGCCAGCATCGGTAGGTGTCACGCATGACCGTTTCCAAAGCCCGCATGTGGGATCGATCATCCAGACAGCGTTGGCTCTGATCGTGCTGACAGCCTTTGTTGTCGCCGGATTGGACCCGGTGGCAAACCTGTTCGTTTGGCTGACGCAGCTGGGCACACTGGCGGTTCTTGGGCTGATGGCGATGACGTCCTTTGCGGTGGTGGCGTTCTTCTTGCGTGATGCGCGGGGGGAAAGTGCGCTGGGCACCAAGGTGCTGCCAGTGATGACGGGCCTTGTGATGTCATATCTCTTCGTCATCATCTTCCGTGACTTTGGCGCACTGACGATGTCGGAAGGGATTCTGGCATGGGGCTTGCCGGCGCTGGTGCCGCTATTTGGGTTGATCGGGTTTGGGCTGGCGTCCATGCTGGCCAGCAGTGATCCGGCACGGTTCAAATTGTTGGGACAAAGTCAGTGACGTATGGGGGCGGGGAAACCCGCCCTTTTTCCATAGAAAATAGACCCTGACATGGCTGAACTGACCCAATCCACCGTTGATACACTTGCCGCTGCACCCATTCCGCCGGGACGCTTGCTGATTGGCGGGCAGTGGCAGGCGGGGCAGGATGCGCCCTTTGACCGCATCTCTCCCATCAACGGCCAAGTGCTGACGACCATTGCCAGTGCGTCTGCCGCCGATGTGGACCGCGCCGTTACAGCGGCACGCGCGGCGTTTGACGCTGGCCACTGGTCCCGCATGGCCCCGGCAGGGCGCAAGGCGGTGTTGTATCGCTTGGCTGATCTGATCGAGCGGGATGCCGTCGCCATGGCTGTGCTGGGCGTGCGCGATAATGGCACTGAAATCAGCATGGCATTGAAGGCCGAACCCGCCAGTGCAGCGGCGACCTTCCGGTATTATGCCGAGGCGCTGGATAAGGTCTACGGCGAAATCGCCCCCACCGCACCCGGTACCCTTGGCCTGATTCACCGCGATGCTGTGGGGGTGGTGGCCGCAATCGTGCCGTGGAACTTTCCCCTGATGATCGGCGCGTGGAAACTGGCCCCCGCCTTGGCGATGGGCAATTCCGTCGTGCTGAAACCTGCGGAAACCGCCAGCCTTACCCTGCTGCGGCTGGCCGAACTGGCGCTGGAAGCGGGACTGCCGCCGGGTGTGTTGAATGTGGTCACCGGGCCGGGGCACGTCACAGGGCAGGCGTTGGCCGACCATATGGATGTGGATGTGCTGGTGTTCACAGGCTCCGGTACCACAGGGCGCAAACTGCTGGAGGCAGCGGCGCGGTCAAACCTGAAACGCTGTTATTTGGAACTGGGGGGCAAATCGCCCAACGTGGTCTTTGCCGATGCACCAAACCTTGCACAGGCCGCCAAGGTTTCGGCGGCGGGTATATTCCGCAATGCGGGGCAGGTTTGTGTGGCTGGGTCGCGGCTGCTGGTCGAGGCCACCATTCACGACGATTTCGTATCTATGCTGGCCGAAAACGCAGCAAAGATGGTGGTCGGTAACCCCTTGCTGCTGACCACGCAAATCGGTGCCGTGAACTCCACCCGTCAGATGGCCGGAAACCTGCGTTTTGTGACGGATGCCGTGGCCGAAGGGGCCGATATCGCCCTTGGCGGTAAGCAAATTCTGATGGAGTCCGGCGGCACCTTTATGGAACCCACAATCATCACCAGCGTGCAACCCGCCCACCGCCTGTTTCAACACGAGGTGTTCGGCCCGATCCTGTCCGTCACGCCCTTTGAGGATGAGGCGCAGGCCCTGCGTCTGGCCAATGACAGCATCTATGGCCTTGCCGCAGGTGTCTGGACCAGCAACCTGTCCCGCGCGCACCGCATGGTGGCAGGCATCCGCGCGGGCGTCGTGCATGTGAACACCTATGGCGGTGCAGATGGCACGGTGCCACTGGGCGGCGTGCGGCAATCCGGCAATGGGCAGGATAAATCACTGCATGCCTTGGACAAGTATACCAACCTGAAAACTGCGTGGATTCAGCTGTAACAGAGCCGCTTTGGGGGGCGCATGGGGAACCGGATACTGGTCGTTGGCACCTATGACACCAAGGAAGACGAGCTGACCTATCTGGCGCAGGTCATCCGCGCACAGGGCGGGCAGGTCATCACTATGGATGTGTCCGTGCTGGGTGACCCCAAAGGGCCGACGGATATTTCCAAGCATGATGTGACGGCAGAGGCCGGGTCAACGATTGCGGCGGCGATTGCGCATGACAATGAAAACCACGCCATGCAAGTTATGGCCACAGGGGCCGCACGGCTGGCGCGCAGGCTGCATGCCGAAGGGCGCTTTGACGGGGTGATCGTGCTGGGCGGGTCGATGGGCACCGACCTCGCGCTGGATCTGTGCGCCGCCCTGCCCTTGGGTGTGCCGAAATACGTCGTGTCCACCGTCAGCTTTTCCCCCATGATCCCGCCCGAACGGTTGGCTGCAGATATCCAGATGATCTTGTGGGCAGGGGGCCTGTATGGCCTGAACTCTGTCTGCAAAGCCTCACTCTCGCAGGCCGCAGGGGCCGTTCTGGGCGCTGCACGGGCGGTAGAGGTGCCCACACGCACCAAACCGCTGATCGGGATGACCAGCTTTGGCAAAACCGTGCTGCGCTACATGGTGCCGCTGAAACCGGCGCTGGAGGCGCGGGGGTTCGAGGTGGCGGTGTTTCATGCCACCGGGATGGGGGGCCGCGCGTTTGAGGCGCTGGCAGCCGAAGGCGCCTTTGCCTGCGTGATGGATTTTGCACCGCAAGAGGTGACCAATCACCTGTTCGGGTCCGCCATCAGCGCGGGGCCCAACCGCATGACGGCTGCCGGATTGCGTGGCATTCCGCAGATGATCGCCCCCGGCTGTTATGACCTGCTGGATGTGGTGGGCTGGCAACCCCCGCCCGAACGCTTTCGCCACCAGCCCGCGCATGCCCATAACCGCCTCTTGTCCAGCTATCTGACCAACGCCGCCGACCGGCGCGAAATTGCACGCGTGATCTGTGACAAGCTGGCCATGGCCACTGCTGATGTGACCCTGTTCATGCCAAATCAGGGCTGCAACGAATGGGACAGACCGGGTGGCCCGCTGTCAGACCCGGACGCACTTGCCGCGTTCTGTGATGAAATGCGCAGCCATGTGCCCGGCAATGTCCGCCTTGTGGAACTTGATGCCCACATCAACGATGCCGCCTTTGCCGAGACTGTGCTGCAGCATTTTGACGAATGGCTTGCTACGGGCGTTGTCGCACGGCCTGCGGTGCCGCACTGACGGCTGCAATCACAATCCCGGTCAGAATCAACGCCGCCCCGGCAAGGCCCAGTGCAGGTGTCTGTTCGCCCAGCCACAGATAGGCCAGCGTTGCCCCAAACAGGCTTTCCGCCGAAACGATGATCGCGGCTGTGGAGGATGACACTTCCTGTTGCGCCCAGGTTTGCAGCACGAAGGCCAGACCCGTGGAGAACAGCCCCAAGACCAACAATTGCGGTGCCGCGGCCACCAGGTCACCCACCTGCGGGTGTTCCATCACCGCTGCAACGGGCAACAAGGCGGCAGCACTGACCGCAAACTGCACGAGGCTGATCGTGAAGGGCTGCCGGAAGAGTGCCAGATGATGCCCCAATGCCACCATCCACCCAGCATAAAAGATGGCCGAGATCAGGCACAGCACATCCCCCTGGTTCACTGCTGCCAAGGAAAACGTTGCACCCGTCATTAGAAACGCCCCGGCCAACGTGATGGCAGCCGCACAGATGATCCGCGTATGCGGGCGTTCACGCAGGGCAAACCATGCGATGATCGGCGTCAGGATGCTGCAGGTGTTCACAAGAAAGCTGGCATTGGTGACGGTGGCCGTCTGAAATGCCGCCTGCTGGATAGCCATGGCCACGCAAAACAAAACTGATACAAGAAGGCTGCTGTAAATATTGGCGCGCGTCAGACGTGGCCGCGCCTCGCCCCAGGCAAATGGCATCACGACCAATGCGGCAATCAGGCAACGCAGGCTGACGGCGGTTAATGGGCCGACATGGTCCAGAACGGTTTTGTTGAACACATTGCCCGACCCCCAAAAGAAGGCCGCGACAAGCAGCATCAGCGCGGCTGAAGGACGGGTCACGGGGATGCTCCTGACAATAATCTTGCGAAGGGCCGCACAAGCGGCCCTGGCTGAAAAGTACCTGAGATGCGGGTATTGCTGACGCGGCCCGCGTCCCCGAAACCGGGAAGTCAGACAGCAGTTGCGCCCACAGGCCGCGCCAGATCAATGTCCGTTAATTGGACGTTCCCAGAAGCCTAAAATACGTCTCACAATGCGTCGCCTTGCTCTATCGCCGTTCTATCGGGGGACGGAGGATGCCGTTTCCAACACCATCCGATGACCGCTTCAGTACCGGCCACAAGGAAAAGCTAGCAGAGGGTGACGTAAGGTCCGCGTGAATTAAGCGTTAATGTTCGCAACAGGGCATTCACGCAAAAAACAGCCGGCGAAGTCTTTCGACCGCCGGCTGCCCGTCACAATGTACAAAAAGCTACTTGCCCCAGATCGCCGCATACGCCTCGCGGTACCCATTACCCGGATCGAAGATGTTCTTTTCACCCCCGTCAAAGCCCACGTTCGCCGTGGTCACCACATGCAACGGCGACACATAGCCTGATGCCGCCTCACCCTGCATGGCGCGGTTCAATTCGTCCACCAACTGCCAGCCTTGCAGGTTCAGCGGCTCTGCCACCGTCACTGCCTGATACTGGCCCGACCGGATCCGTTGATACGCGCCTTCCGACCCGTCACCCGCCGCAACCGCCTTTGGCGCACCATCACCCGGCACCCCTGCGGCAGCCAAGGCTGGCCCCATAAAGTCGAAATAGATGTCATTGATGGCCAGCGCATGGGTCCACTTATCCCCATATTTTTGCAGCAAGGATGTGGTCAGCGAAGGCATCCGCTGTGACGTCTCCGCAATCGGTGTATCGACATATTCCAGCACCGTGCCGCCCAGCGCCTCGATGGTTTCCTTGATCTTGTCGGCCTTGGCGATGGCGATGGAATAGGTGCTGTCGGTAAAGATGATGACGCCCGGCTTGCCACCTGCATCCGCAAAGGCCCATTGTGCCGCCACGGTCGACACTTCCATCGCATCCGTTGATACGTTCACCGCAACGCCCGCACCCGGATTGGCCCCGATAACCGGACCTGCATGCCAGCTGACCATCGGAATACCTGCCGCAGCAGCCTGATCCAGCCCCGCCTGCTGTTCCACGGCGTCAAAGCCGTTGATGATGATGCCGCCGGGGTTCAGTGCCATGGCCTGCCCAAACGCCGCAGTCCGGCTTTGCACGGACCCCGCACCATCCAGTACGCGCACTTCCCAGCCGATCTTGGCCGCCGCCTCGGTCACACCATTCGTGACGCCCAGAATACCGCCGTTCTTCATATCGCCCGCCAGCACGACGATCAGTTTTCCCGTCGCTGCCTTTGGCCCGGTGGTCGGCCCATCCCATGTGGTCACCTGACCCGCGAATTTCTCCACATTGGCCATCGCGTCGGCAATCGCATCGGCCATTGCTGGCCCTGCGATCAGCAAGGCTGCCGCAGTCATCATAAAGGTCCGTCTCAGCATGGTTGGTTCCTCCCGTTTTATGCTGTTTTACCTGGACTTCGCGCCTTTCTTGCGTTGCGCATAGCCCGCGATACCGATGGCGATCAGCAGGGTTGTGCCGTTAAACAACGGCTCCACCCAGAATGATCCGCCAAATTGTTGGATACCCGAAATGCCCACCGCCAGGATCATCACACCCACAATCGTGCCCCAGACGTTGACACGCCCCGGTTTGATGGTGGTGGAGCCCAGAAATGCGCCAACCAGCGCAGGCAGCAGAAACTCCAGCCCCACCGAGGCCTGCCCGATGCGCAGCCTTGCAGCCAGCAGCACACCTGCAAGGGCCGTCAGGAAGCCTGATGTCACAAACGCCCCCACCACGAATTTGCGCGTGGGAATGCCGTTCAACTCTGCGGCCCGCTGGTTGGCCCCGATGGCGTACAGATACCGGCCCACAGGCGTGTATTCCAGGATGATCCACAGCGTCATCGTAATGACGACCACATAATAGGCCGTAATCGGCAGGCCAAAGACAAAGGTTGTGCTCAGGCCATAAAACGTTGCGGGCAATTCGCCCACCATCTGCCGCCCGCCGGTGTGCCACAAGGCCAGCGCGTACAGCACGGTGCCCGTGCCCAATGTGGCGATGAAACTGTCAATCCGCGCCACCTCGACCAGAATGCCGTTCAGCATCCCGGTCAGCACGCCCAGCAACAGCACTGTCAGCGCCGCCAAGGGCCACGGAAACCCATACAAAGTCTGCAATGAAATCGCGAGAATGTGCCACAGCACAATCCCATACCCCACCGTCAGATCAATCCGCCCCGCCACCATGGGGATCATCGCCGCCAAAGACAGCATGGCAATAATCGCCTTGTCCGACAGAATAGCGCGGACGTTCAGTTTGGTCGGGAACGTGTCCGGCAGCAGAATGGAAAACAGGATGATCAAGGCGAACATCAGGATCACCAACCCATAGGTGGGTGCCAGCCGCAGCGCTTTTGCCCCCAAAGACAGCCCCTTCAACTCGTCCTTCGT
>JANNBG010000242.1:0-6426 GCA_031385205.1 Rhodobacterales bacterium | reverse complement strand
CGCGCTGGTGAACGTCAACGGCGGGTCCATTGCGATGGGCCACCCGTTGGGCGCCACCGGGGCGATCATCATCGGCACGCTGTTGGATGAATTGGAACGTACCGGGCAGGGCATGGGTCTGGCGACGCTGTGCATCGCATCCGGCATGGGGGCGGCCACGATTATCGAAAGGGTATGACGTTGCGTCTGGGGGGCATGGGTATGGGATCTGACGCGGCGTTCCTGCGGAAAAAGCAGGCACCACATCCTGTTGCTCACTATATGAATAATTGCTCAGGAGGGCAATGTAATGTTCACCCAAATGCAGACCATGCTGAAACGCAATACGCAGGCACTGTTGTCGGGCGATACCGACGCAATTGCCGACCGTTGCCATTATCCCATGGTCATCCATTCACCCGGGCGCGTCGTGCCTTTCCTTTCGGCAAACGACTACGCGGCGACGTTAAAGAGCATGTCGGCGCAGATGCGGGACGACCTCAAGGTGACCGATATCATCGTACGGTTGCGCATGACGGATGTGCCGCACGACGGGCGGTTCCGGGCATGGGCGACGCTGTCTTATGTCTTTGCCGTGGACACGCCGCCACGATCTACGGACGTCACATATTACTGCCGTGTGACAAACGGCCAGATCAAGGTCGAGATGATCGAAATGGAGTGCGACATTCTGCCCGATCAGCCGATCCGGGGGCAGGCGGCGTAATCGCCCTGACCTCTTTTGGAGGCAGACGATGAAAATTGACATGACAAACGTGCCCGTCAAATCCGGCACCATCTATCCCGCCCCCTATGATGCCGAGGTGGCCGGGCGCTCGTCCCTGCGCCTTGGCGATGCGGGTGGTCTTTCGCAGTTTGGCGTCAACATTGTCATCCTCGCCCCCGGTGCCAAGTCTTCCATGCGGCACTGGCACCTGAACGAGGATGAATTCGTCATGGTCACGCAGGGCGAATGTACCATGTGGCTCGATGCCGGGCCAACCATCATGCAAGTGGGCGATTGCGCGGCCTTCCCGGCGGGCCGCCCCGATGGCCATTGCTTTATCAACCACACCGATACCGAGGCGCGCTTTCTGGTCGTGGGCACCAAGGCCCGCACCGAAGTCGCCAGCTATTCCGACGTCGACTTCCGTATCGAACAGGGCGGCGGCGTGAACTGCTTTACCTATCGCGACGGCACCGATTGGACCGGACCCATCAAAGGATCAACCCCATGACCGACTTCACCCTTGCAACGGACACTGACGGCGTGGCCACCATCACCTGGGATGTCCCCGGCAAATCCATGAACGTGATGAGCGAGGCTGGCTTTGCCGAACTCGACGGCCTCATTGATACGGTCCTGACCGATCCTGCCATCAAAGGCGTGATCATCACGTCGGGCAAGAAAGACTTCGCCGGCGGCATGGATTTGAACATCATCGCCCGCATGAAGGAAGGCGGCGCACAAACCGTGTTCGACGGCGTCATGCGCATCCATCATATCCTGCGCAAGATCGAACGCGCAGGCATGGACCCCAAGACCCTGAAAGGTGGCAAGCCCATCGTCGCCGCCCTTCCTGGCACCGCCCTTGGCATCGGGCTGGAACTGCCCCTGTCCTGCCACCGCATCATCGCCGCCGATAACCCAAAGGCCAAGATCGGCCTGCCCGAAATCATGGTCGGCATCTTCCCCGGCGCTGGCGGCACCACGCGCCTGACGCGGAAGATGGGTGCCATGATGGCCGCACCGTTTCTGCTGGAAGGCAAGCTGTCAGACCCGAAGTCGGCAAAAGCTGCAGGCATCGTGGATGAGGTGGTGGCTCCTGATACCCTGCTCACCCGCGCCAAGGAATGGGTGCTGGCCGCGACTGAAGCCGACATCGTCAAACCATGGGACGCCAAGGGCTATAAAATGCCCGGCGGCACGCCCTATCATCCCGCAGGCTTTGCCACCTTTGTCGGAGCCTCCGCCATGGTGCATGGCAAGACGATGGGCGTCTATCCCGCCGCAAAGGCCCTGCTCTCCGCCGTCTACGAAGGGGCCATGGTTCCCTTCGATGTCGCCCTGAAAATTGAGGCGCGCTGGTTTACCTCTGTCCTCATGAACCCGTCATCCGGGGCCATGATCCGGTCCCTCTTCATCAACAAAGAGGCGCTCGAAAAGGGTGCCAACCGCCCCAACCAACCTGACCAGTCCGTCAGACGTGTCGGCATCATCGGCGCGGGCATGATGGGCGCGGGCATCGCCTATGTCAGTGCCAATGCGGGCATTGACGTCGTGCTGATTGATGCAACGCAGGAGTCCGCCGATAAGGGCATGGCGCATTCCGCCGACTTGCTGGAAAAAGGCGTGCAGCGCCGCAAGGTGACACCGGAAAAGAAGGCCGAGGTTCTGGCCCGTATCACGGCTACCACCGATTATGCCGCGCTTGCCGACTGCGACCTGATTGTCGAGGCGGTGTTTGAGGACCCCAAGATCAAGGCCGACGTCACCCGCAGGGTGGAAGAGGCAACGGGAAAAGACACCATTTTCGCCACCAACACCTCTACTCTGCCTATCGGCGATCTGGCCCGCGCCAGCACCCGGGCCGACCAATTCATCGGCATCCACTTCTTCAGCCCGGTCGACAAGATGATGCTCGTCGAAATCATCCGCGGCACACAAACCGGCGACCGCGCTGTCGCCAAGGCGCTCGATTTCGTCCGCCAGCTGCGCAAAACCCCCATCGTTGTGCATGACGCCCGATTCTTCTACGCCAACCGCTGCATCATTCCCTACATCAACGAAGGCATCCGCATGGTCGCCGAAGGCGTCGAACCCGCCCTGATCGAAAACGCCGCCAAACTGGTCGGCATGCCGCTTGGCCCCCTGCAACTGGTCGATGAAACCTCCATCGACTTGGGCGTGAAAATCGCGAAGGCCACCAAGGCCGCCATGGGCGACGCCTACCCCGATGGGGCTGTCGATACCGTTCTCTTTGCCATGGCCGACGCGGGCCGCATGGGCAAAAAGGCCAATGCCGGATTTTATACCTATGACGCGGCGGGCAAGCGCGAAGGGTTGTGGGACGGGTTGGAAACGTCCTACCCCGTCACCGACACCCAACCCAGCCTCACCGACGTGCAGCACCGCCTGCTGATGGCCCAGGTGCTGGAGGCTGTGCGCGCACTGGAAGACGGCGTGTTGACCGACATCCGCGAAGGCGACGTCGGCGCGATATTGGGCTGGGGCTTTGCGCCATGGTCCGGCGGGCCGTTTTCATGGCTGGACATGATCGGTGCTGCCAAGGCGGTGGAAATCTGCGATGCCCTGACCGCTACCCACGGCGCACGGTTCGCAGCCCCCGCTTTGCTGCGCGATATGGCGGCAAAGGGCGGGGCGTTCTATGGGCGTTTCGGGGTGGCCAAGGCGGCTTGACGTCGGCTGAACGTACGTACCTAAATCATACGTTGCGCATACGTGTGGCATACATAGAAAAGCGTTTTATTTCAAAGGCGTAGGCCGGGCTTCAGCCCGACTCACCCATCAAACCGATACCCGAACCGCGTGATATCATCGGCGCAGAGATCGCCCATCAAGGCGGCATCCGCATCCGAATAGGCCCCACGCCAATCCACGGGTCGCACCGACGCATTCACCTTTGCCAATGGTGCCAGACGAAACCCCAGATGCGCCTCAAACGACGCAATATCCGCCGCAAAATGCTCCAGCCGCACATAGAGGCTCGCCCGTTCCGCCCCTGCCGCATCGCGCATATGGGCTCCATAGGGCCACAGGCGAAGGTTGGTCTGCGTCTGTGGATGGTGCAGGAACCCACTGAAATCATGTGACTTTGCCAGCCCCACCGCCGGATGTGCAAACCCCTGCACCCGCAGCCAATGGTAATAGCTGACCATCCTGTCCCACGGATTGCGCACCAGCGTGACGGTGAAAAAAGTGGCCACCTCCTCCACCGTCACCACCCCCACCACATCCGCCAAAGTTGAATGTTTCCAAATCCTTCCGACCGATTTCAGGCCCTGCAACCGCCCCTTTCGCGCCCGCGCCTTGGGCGTATCGCCAATCAGAACATCATCCTTCGCCGCCCTTGCCTCCAAGGCCAGCGACAGCGCCGTTCCCCCGGTCTTTGGGATATGCACAAAGATGAACTTGCGGGCGCGCGAAATGATCATCTCAGACCCGGTTGGGTGGTGGCAGACCTGCAAAGAACGCTTTCAGATTGTCCACCGCCATCATCCCCATAGCGGCGCGCACCTCCAGCGCAGCCGTCCCAAGATGCGGCAGCAGGGTCACATTTTGCATGGCAATAAGTGCAGCAGGAACAATAGGTTCCTGTTCATAAACGTCCAGCCCGGCCCCCGCGATCTGATGCGCTTGCAGGGTCGCAATCAGCGCCGCCTCGTCCACCACATCACCACGGCTGATGTTGATGAACAGCGCATGCCGGGCCATATGCGCCAGCGTTGCCGCATTGATCAGATGATGCGTCGCAGGCCCACCCGGCACGGCGACCACAACCACATCTGCCGCCATGGCCGTGGCCATATCCACCTGCCGCGCAGGCATGCCGGGATCGATGACAGGGGAGCGGTTGAAGAACCGTACATCCATGCCAAACCCATAATGACAGCGCCGCGCAATCGCCTTGCCAATGCGGCCCATGCCGATGATTCCAATGGATTTTCCTGTGATATGCAGCCCCAGCATCTGCGTCGGATGCCAACCCTTCCATAGCCCCGCCCGCAGCAAACGCTCGCCCTCACCCGCACGCCGCGCGGTCATCAGGATCAGCATCAGGGCGATATCCGCGGTCGCATCGGTGACCGCACCGGGGGTGTTGGTGACGGTCAGGCCCGCATTTGCAGCGGCTTTGACGTCGATATGGTTATAGCCGACACCGAAGTTAGCCAGGATTCTGGCGCGCGGTTGGGGCACATCGGCAAAAACATCGGCCTGAAAGCGGTCACCCAAAGTGGGCAGAACACCGTCATAATCGGACAATGCCGCGCGCAGTTCGGCTGCGGTCAGCACGGAAGTATCATCGCGCAGGGTGACATCAAACGCTGCATGCGCCGCATCCAGCACAGTATCAGGCAGGCGGCGGGTGATGTACACCTTTGGTTTCAAAAGAGCTTCCCCCCCAATGGCACAGCATGCCCCGGCCCGATCAGCACCACTTCGCCATCCGCATCCGGCACGCCCAGCACCAGCACCTCACTCATAACTTTCCCGATTTGCCGGGGTGGAAAGTTCACCACAGCCAAGACCTGACGCCCCACCAAAGCCGCGCAAGTATAGTGCCGCGTGATCTGCGCCGATGATCGTTTCTCACCTATATCCCCACCGAAATCGACCCACAGCTTGATGGCCGGTTTGCGCGCCTCAGGGAAGGGTTCGGCCCGCGTCACAACACCAACGCGGATATCGACTTTTTCAAAATCGTCGTATGTTATCATGCACCTAATTCCCGCCCACGGTCCGCCGCCGCCTTCACAGCCGCACGCATCAGCGCCGGAAACCCCGTGTCCGCGTCCATCAAAACCGTCAATCCCGCCGCCGTGGTGCCCTTTTGCGACGTTACGCTTTCGCGCAATTCCGCCGCTGTCTGCGATGACCTTTGCAGCATCTCGCCCGCACCCGCCAACGTGGCCCGCGCCAGTTTCATCGACAAATCCGCAGGCAGCCCCTCGGCCACACCCGCAGCCGCCAACGCCTCTACCAGGTGGAACACATAGCCGGGGCCGGAGCCTGACACAGCGGTGACCGCATCCATCTGATGCTCCCCTTCCAGCCGTACGACCTGCCCAACAGCTGACAGCAACGCCTCGGCCATGTCCATATCTTCGGCGCTGGCCGCCACGTTGCCGACAATCGCCGTGATCCCGCGCCCCACGGCGGCAGGAATGTTAGGCATCGCGCGCACCACGCGGGCACCCGCGCCAAGCACCTGTTCATAGGTCGCAATTGTGGTGCCAGCCGCAATCGTCACAAACAGGGCAGTCGCCCCAAAACCCGCCATCGTGGGCAATGCATCCCTCATCATCTGCGGTTTGACGGCGATCAGGACGACGGCGGGTGCCACGGGCGTACCTTCGTTCAGGTGCAGGCCTTTGACAGCCAACCCGCGCAGCCAATCCGATGGGTGCGGGTCTGTGACCCATGTGCTGTTCAGAAATAGCCCGCGCGACAGCCAGCCTTCCAGCATGGCCGACCCCATCTTGCCACAGCCCAGCAGCACGAGGCCCTGTTTATTGATCTGGTCCATAAGGCCCCCCTGTTTGGGGGAAACTTAGGCCCGCCCGTAAGCCTCTGAAATGGCCACATTCATCGCCGCCGCAGGCGTGTGGTCGCCCCAGGCCACCATCTGAAACGCCGGATAGAACCGCTCTGCCGCCATCACTGCTTGCGCGATCAGCTTGTCAATCTGCTCCGGCCCCGCCACC
>JANNBG010000240.1:0-5982 GCA_031385205.1 Rhodobacterales bacterium | reverse complement strand
GTTCAGACAGCGGCACGCCGTCAATGAACTGCATAATCAGGCAGAACCGGTCCAGCGCGGCATCATGCACAAAGTTGTAATAGCGCACGATGGCCTGATCAGACAGCTGGCACAACACCCGCGCCTCGCGCCGGAACAGCGCCGCCACCTTTTCGTCATGCGCCAGCGACTGCAGCACGATCTTGATCGCCACTTCATCGCCCGAATGCACGTTGGTGCCGCGAAACACCTCGCCCATGCCGCCTGCGTTAATAAGTTCTTCGATCTTGTAGTTGTTGTTGATGAGCGTGCCCAAAGGCACATGAGATGGTGGCGCTGCGCGCGGGGTGTCCGGTGTTTCGCTCATCCCTGCACCCCATGGCAGCGCACGACCATGACCGTTACATTGTCTTTGGCGCCACGGTCCAATGTCTGGGCTATCAGCATGTCGCACACCTCTTGGGCCGAACGGCCCATGCCCATGGCCTGCGCGATATCTGCGTCATCATTATGTTCCGTCAAACCGTCTGAACACAGCAAAAACGCATCGCCCACTGCCAGCCGGTCACTGACCACATCGCACATCGGCTCTTCGGTCACGCCAATCGCCCGTGTAATGACATTACGCCGCGGCCATGTCAGCGCTTCTTGTTCGCTTATCATGCCTGCCTCCAGCAGGGCGCGCACTTCGGTGTGATCTTGGGTTTGCTGCACCAGCACGCCGTCGCGCATGCGGTAAATGCGGCTATCGCCTGACCAGATGCAGGCAAAGCTGTCTTCCCAGACCAGCAGGCCCACCACCGTGGCCCCCACCGTGGCCCCACCCAGTTCGGCCGCATGCTGGCGAATGCGATAATGCGCGCGCCCCAGCCGTTCCATGAAGCGCGCCTGCAGGTCGGCGGACGAGATCGGCACGCCCACGGACAGCATTTCCTCGGCAATCGTGCGGCTGGCAAAATCGCCTGCATCATGCCCACCCATCCCGTCCGCGACCAGCCACACGCCACTGTCAGGCCGCGCCATGAACGCATCTTCGTTATGGTCGCGCACGCGGCCTGTATCAGATGATGCCCCTGTCTCGATGGTGAAGTATTCGGTCCCGACCCACATCATCCAGCCTCCGCCATGGGTTCGGATTCTGTCGCTGCGGCCTCACCGCCTGCCATCAGCCACGCTATGGCCACCGCACCCGGCCAGCCTTCGGTCGCATACAAGGCTGCCGGAGCCCCATTGCCAAGCCACCAATAGCTGCGCGTGGCTGCGGCCCGCAGATGAGCCGTCGCTGCGACATCGGCCCACAACTGTGTTGCATCAGGGTCCGCACGGCTGGCCCAGAACGCGGTTTCGGTTGGTTGATCTTCGGGGCTGTCACAGGTCAGGCCTGCCAGAATACCCGCTGCACCCGCCGCCACATCCGGTTCCAACGCCTCCAACTGCGCCAATGTTTCGGCTGGCAAGGTCATGCCCGCATCCAGCACCGGCGGCAGCAGCCCATTGCCAAAAGCCCCCGCCAATAACGGAAACCGCCGCCCCACCTTATCGCGCGATGGCACCATCACGCCGCAAAGCGATGCATCGCCCGTGACCCGGCCACCCACCCAGAAAAATAACGCAGGTGCTGCATCGAAACTCGCCTCCCACGCCGTCGACCACCCGGTCCGCAGGTCAGCCAGCATTGCGTTCAGCCAGCCTTCCAGCCGTTCCTGCACCGGCAAAGGCAGCCCTGCCCCAATGAAATCACCGAAAGCCGGGTGTTTGCCGTAAATGAATGATCCCATCCCCACCCCCGTCAATCGAGGCTTTGGGGGCAAGCGAAGTCTGTCAGTTCCGGCATTGTGAACGGGTTTTCCACCGTGCTGAACGCAAAGTCATAGGTGATCGGCCGCCCGCCAATCTGAAACGTCGCCCGCGTCACATTGCCTTGCGTCTGCAGAGACGCCGCCATGCGCAGCAGTTTGACAAAGGCCCACGGCCCTTCACGCACTTGAAGCGACGATTCGCGGTCCAAACTCGGGAAAATCTGCAACGTCGCCGAAGACCCCGCCCCCGGCCAGATCACCGGCTTTGGTGGGTCGCCCGCCGCCGTCAGCACATTTGTTCCGTTGATCTCGATCTGTGCCGATTCGATGGATGCATGCGACGACACATGCGTGATCGAGATTGACACCTCCGGTGTCGGTGCCCCGCTGGCAAAAAACGCCCGGCGGATTTTCTCAGCCCGTTCAAATTGTTTCAGCGCCGATGGGTTCAGCCGGGATGCCAAAGGATTGGCCGGGTCATAGGTCATCCCATCATCCGTGCGAATGACCAACGCCGCCAGATAGGTGTTGAAATAGGTGTCCATATCGCCGCCCGGCCCAAAGAACTTGCCAAAGTCGGCAGGCGGCACATGGCGCTGGCTGTTACTGAACGGAAAGAACGCCGCGATATTATCACGGCAGTTGAAAGTGATGGTATTGGTCAACGCCCGGTTCATTTCTGCCAGCGTCGCATCTGCCGCCTCGCCCCGGAAATCCGTTTCGGCCTCGGTCACCAGCGCCGATACTGTATCCGGCAGGCGCGAGTTGTTGCGCGTCAGGTTCGACAGCAGTTGCGGCAGCACCGCCGCCGATTGCGCTGGGTTGGATACGGCCAGCCGCAGATTATCGCGAATGGCCGCAAGATCAGCGAGGATGATGTCAATCGGGCGCTGGCCTTCGGCGCCGTCCAGCAGCACATGCCATTCGGCAAACTGTTCCTCGATCTGTTCAATCGGCCGTGTGACTGAATCTGATGATCCGTTGACCCGCACCTGCGATTTGACGTTATTGGCCAACGCATCCAGCAAAATGCGTTGCACGCCGCCGGACCTGCTACGGAAACGGTTGGCAAGGGCAGACCCCACATCGCTGCCAACATCGGATGCCGTATCACTTGCCGCATCGCCACCACCAATCCCGCCCATCAACTGTTCCGGCGTCATGCCATCCAGTTCCTTGAACTCGCGGGTCAGCTGTGTTTCGCCCTTGACCGCCTTGACCAGCAGCAGAATGGGCGATGCAAAGGGTGCCGACGCGGCCCCCAACGCGTCATAGGCAGGCTTGTCCGCCGACATGTTTGCCAGCTTTACCTTATCCAGCATGCCCTGCCATTGGTCGCGGAATTCCTTGCCATAGCGGGTTTGCAACGAGATATCGAGGCCGGCAAGCTGGTTGTCGAAATCCACCAGAACTGCCTGATCGCCCAGCACCCATTTGTCCGCCTCCAGCCCCGCTTTCACATCGCCCAGCTGGCCAAAGAAAAACGACCAGAAGCCTTCATAGGTGAACAGCCCCGGTACTTTCAGATCGGCCAGTGCCGATCCGTCTGCTGTCGCAAACACCAGCTCGCTTTCTGGCCCGGTCTGATCCATCAGCACGAAATCCGGCAGTTGCGCCGCCGCCGCCCGATCAAGGATCAGCGACCATGCCTGATCGGCCACTGACATTTCCACAATCGCCGACCGTGCCGCCGTGACCGTGGCGTCATCAATCGGAATCGTGATGTCGCGGTCTTTGCCCAGTGTCAGCATTGCATCCAGATGCCGCGCCAGTTGTTCCCGCTGTGTCAGCCCGTCAATGCTGGTGAACTGTTCGCGCCATGCCTCATCAAACCACGCCTTGATTGCATCATCGTCATTCTGCCCGCCTTGCTTGCCCAGCAGCATGTACACTTTCAGCGCACGGTAGATGTTCGTCGTATCCCCCGCTGCCTCGAACTGTGGCAGGCGGCGTTCGACATCCAGAATCAACCTTGGGCGAAAGAACTGTTCCAGCGCATCTGCATAGGCCTCGGTTGCCGCATGTGCCAGCCGTGACCGCTGGCTTAGACCAAAGCCTTCCCAAATCCCCGGCTCGGCACTCGTGCCATAGCCCGCCGGTTGGTTGCGCAAGGATTCCAAGGGTTGCATGATCGGCAAAAGATCAGGGTCTTCGATCTGCGTGCGGTCAATTTCCACCTGTGCGGCGCGTTGATAGGTCGACGCTTCTGCCGCCGCCGTCATCACCAGATTACGGTTTTGATAAAAGCTGACACCCAACGCCGACAGCGCACCCACCGTGACCACAGCGATGGTTGACAGCGCCAGCCCGCGCATCAGCGCCGTACGCCGCACCGCCTTCATGTCATGTGACACCCAATCGCGTTCGGCAAAGATCACCTTGCGCAAAAGGTCATGCAGGAAAAAGCTTTTGCCCTGCCCTGACATGAAGGCCGGGGCAAACCCACCCCCGGTGTTTTGCGACATTGCCCCCAACACCTGGTCAATCGGCGTGCCTTCCTGCGTGCCAGACGTGAAATAGAACCCCCGCAGAATGGCATTCGTCTTGTACCGCGTCGGTTCAAACACCCGCCGCATGAAATCTGACACGTTGTCGCGCAGCAGCGCCAACTGCCCCGGCAGGCCGAATATCGTGATCCGGCTGACCGGGTCAGGTTCCTCTGACAAACGGTCAATCACCTCGTCCGACAGGCGTGCCACCAGCCGGTCATATTCCCCCGGCACCGCTTGCCAGGTTTCCATCTTGCGGTCCTTGGTCTGGAACGTCGCCCCCCACACCAGTTTGCGCCGGTTCAGGCTGAAACTCGCAAAGAATTCGCGAAAGCCTGAAATCAGGTCCGCCTTGGTGAACAGCACATAGACCGGAAAGTCGATCTTCAACTGTTCATGAATTTCCGCCAGCCGCAGCCGCACCGTTTCGGCATTCCGGGCCTGCGTTTCCTCGGTCGCGTTCATCATGTCTTCGACCGAAAACGCGAGGATCACGCCGTTGATCGGCTGGTTCGGACGGCTTTTCTTCAAGAGGTCAAGGAAGCTGTTCCAGCTTGCCTCATCAGCGCCTTTGTCACTGTCTTGCGTCGTGTAACGCCCCGCCGTGTCGATCAGGATTGCGTCTTCGGCAAACCACCAGTCGCAATAGCGCGTGCCGCCAAACCCCTCAACCACCCCGCCATCATTGTTGGCCAAAGGGAATTCGATGCCGGAATTTTTCAGCGCCGTCGTCTTGCCCGCACCGGGGGGCCCGATGATCACATACCATGGCAGATCATACAGAAACGTCTTGCCGCCCGATTTTTTCAGCGTCGCCAATGCCGCCGTCATCTTTTCCGACAGCACTTTGCCATCGCCGACGGGTTCGGCCACCAGCACCGCTTCCAGCTGTGCCGCCTGTTTGCGCCGTCTGCGCCATTTGAACAACCCGACGATCAGGAAAATCGCCATGATCCCGCCGATCACCGATGCGCGGAACCAGATGGTCCCCAGCATCTCGATCCCGGTCATCGGCCCACCCAGCCAGACTGCCGCCACAAACAGCACCCACAGGATGAAATAAAACGGCCAGCGCATCCACCGCTTCCATTTCAGCTTTGGCACAATCATCCACAGCAGGCGAAAGACGTTACTCAAAACGTGCCCTCCTTCGCCAGCAGTACCTCGACACGCCGGTTCAACGCGCGGCCGTCGTCTGTGGCGTTATCCCCAATCGGGTCCGCCTCGCCCTTGCCTTCAACCGTGATGCGCGCGGGGTCCGTCAACAGCGCCGCCAGCACGGCCTGCACACCCGTTGCGCGCGCCAGCGAAAGATCATCATTCGTCTTGAACTGCCCGCGCCCGTTCATCTGCACATTATCCGTAAAGCCATAAATCCGGATCGGCCCCGGTTCGGCATTCAGCGTCTTGGCAATGTCTTGTGCCAACGCCTCAAACTCCGGTTTTACCTTGGCCTTGCCTGACGCAAACAGCAGCGCGTTGCCCACCCGCACAAAGATGAAATCGCCCTTGGTGCCAATTTCCACGCTGCCATCATCCAGCCGTCCCTGTAGTGACGCGGTGATGCGGTCCAGTTGCGTGTTGTCTTGCGGGGCCACAAAGGCCGTTACGGTTGCCGCCGTCCGCAACAGGCTGATTGACGCCACATTCGGGTGCATCAGGTTCAATGTGCTGGCCACCTGCCCGCCATCGCGTGACAACAGCGTCGTCAGCCC
>JANNBG010000224.1:0-2874 GCA_031385205.1 Rhodobacterales bacterium | reverse complement strand
CAGCACATCGCCATTCGGCAGCACCTGCCGCATATGCATCGCTTTCAGCGCGTCAATGAACCCCTGCAGATGCCCCACGCCGACATCCGCTTGCTGCGCGCGGCTCATCGTGATCGGCGCGCCCATTTCCGACGAAATCGTCAGCGCCATTTCCTCGTACCGCCGCTGATAGATCACCAGCAGGCGTTCCAGCAGCGCCAGACGCTCCGCCACTGATGTTTGACTATAACTGCCAAACGCCCGCTTCGCCGCCGCAACGGCAACATCCACATCCGCCGCCGACCCCATGCTGATCGTCGCAATCGCGCGCTCCGTTGCCGGGTTCACCACCTGCAAAGTCTTGGCAACCCGCGGGTCAACCCAGGCGCCGTCGATATAGAATTTGCGTTTGTCCAGCATGGCATTCCCCTTCGGCACAGCGCTGCATCACACCGCAATATTCACCGCTTTCCGCAAAATGGAAATCAGCAAATTTGCGCCTGTCCGCAGCCTCCCTTCAGATAATCGCCCGCTCCACAAACGGCCTGCCCGCCGCAATCCGCGCATACCCCAAGGGTGACAAATCCAGCGTGCGGAATGCCCCATAGGTCAGCCATTCCGCCGTGCCGCGCCCCATCGCCGGTGATTGCTGCAACCCATGCCCCGAAAAGCCGTTCAGAAAGATGAAGTTTTCGACCGTGTCATGCGGCCCCACAATCGCGTTCTGATCCAGCAGGTTCATGTCGTAATGCCCCGCCCATTCGCGCTGCACCCGGATCGCCTCAAACTGCGGAATGCGCGTCGCGAGTGCAGGCCAGACGTGATCCTGCCACAGCGATTGGTCCATGCTGAAATCGTCAAAATCCACCGCCGGGTCAGGGTCGCCATGTGCCCCCGCCATATAGCTCGTCCTCGTATCCTGCCGCACATGCACGCCGGACGGGTCAATCGTCAGCGGCAAGTCCCGGTCCAGGGGCTGTTCTGCCGTGAACACCCATGTATAGCGTTTGCGCGGCTCAATCGGAATGGTGATCCCTGCCATCCGCGCCGTCTTTGCCCCCCGCGTGCCCGTCGCATTCACCACCTGCCCACAGGCAATCACCTCACCCGATGCCAGCGTCACACTCTCCACCCGGCTTCCACCCGCATTGCGCGTGATCGCCACCACCTCATTTGCCACATAGTCCACGCCCCGTTCGCGCGATTGGCGGTGAAACCAGTCAAACACCGTGATCCCGTCGAAATACCCCTCGTCCACCGTGTTGATGCTGCCCAGCACCAGATCATCCACCGCATAAAACGGATAGGCCGCCTTGATCGCCTCCGGTGTCAGCAACCGTGTGCCCGCCCCCGCCGCCACCTGCACTGCATGGCTGTCGCGCAAAATCTGTGCGAACGCAGGCGTGTCCGCCAGATACATGTAACCATAGTTCTGGATGCGCAGCTTTGGCACGCGTGCGTCACCCATGTGGCGCGGCAGATCTTGCACGAAATCCGCCCCGAATTGCGAGATTTTCACATTCAGCGCCGATGAAAACTGCTGCCGGATGCAGGAATTCGTATGCCCCGTGGCCGAGAATGCATAGGTCGGGTCACGTTCGATCACCAGAACTGACCCGTCAAAATCCGCGCTATCCGTCAGAAACCACGCCGTCGCCGCCCCCATCATCGCGCCCCCGATGATGATGACGTCATAACCCGCCTTGCGCGGCGCGTCCTGTTTCAACCCTGTGGTCATTGCGGTCTGGTCCTTCTCTGCGGGCGCTGCACACCCCGTCTGCAAGGGTATTTCAGAAATGCGCTGCAGCGCCAAGCCAGCGCATGCCAAAGTCACACCAACATCACCGCCAGCAGCGCGTTCAAATCTGCCACCGTGCCCGCCTCGTCCACCAGCATCGCCTGCAGGCCCAGCAGGGCCGCATAAAACACCCGCGCCAACCCCGCATCCGCCCCCGCCGCCGTCAACTCACCCATCAGCCAGCCTACCCGTGCTGCATCAACCCGCGCCACGCATGCCGCCACGTCTGCGTCATAGCGGGCCCAATCGCGCAAGGCAGGCTCGCCCCGGATGCCACCATAGGACGGATCGCGCGTTGCCGTGGCCAGTGTGATGACCCCCCGCAACCGCGCAGCCCCCGCAGGCAATCCCTCCAGCGCCTGCACAATCCGCATAAAGGCGAACTCTTCCCAATACGCCAACATCGCCGCCTGCCAGTCTGCAGGCCCCACAAAATGCCAATAGAACGACCCCTTCGTCGCCCCCAAGGCCCGCGCCACGGGTTCCACCCGCAGCCCGTCACGCCCGCTCGCCACCAGCGCGCGAAATCCTGCAAGGATCCAGTCGTCGCGCGTCAGCCGCGCTTTGGCTAAGGGGGCTTCCATTCTCGCACCATACGCCTGCGTATTGACAGCGCGCAAGCCGTGGCGCATCCATACGCATCCGTATGGAATAAAGGGATATCCCATGTCAGACGCCACACTCTCCCGCCCCAGCCTTGCCGCCGCCGCCCTCATGGCCATCACCGCAGGCATCCACGTCTTTGCCGGCGCACCCGAAATCAACGTCCCCATTCAGGCCTCCGACCTGCCTCTGATCCTGCGCGCCATCTCCGCCGTCCTCTGGCATGCCGTCACCCTGCAACTGCTGGTCTTCACCGCCGCCCTCCTCTGGGTCGCCAAACACCCCAACCGCCCCGTCTCGCTTCTCATCGCCAGCATCTGCCTCTGCTACGCCGCCCTGTTCCTCGCCATCAGCACCACGATGCTCCACAGCCCATGGCCCCTGCCGCAATGGCTCCTCTTGAGCCCCCCGGCGGGCGGGGGCCGGGGGGGGCGGCGGGGCGCGGGGCGCCGGGGGGGCCCCGGGGTGGGGGGGGGGCGGGGGGGGGGCGCGCG
>JANNBG010000764.1:0-6879 GCA_031385205.1 Rhodobacterales bacterium | reverse complement strand
GAGACCGGTCGCACCTTCCTTGATGGCTCGGTGCTGATCGGGTCGATGGACGGGGTGGTGCGTGACCGCATTCGCATGGCGCTGAACGGGCATGTGATGGTGACGGTCATCATGGACGAAAACGACGCAGCCCTGGGCGATGCCTGGGTGGAAGTGATGGGTCTGGCGGAACGCGGCAAGTCGGGCACGCCACTGGCCGATATGCTGGAGGCGGAGCTGACAGCGTTTCTGGGGGCCGCGAAGGGGCGGCTGTTGGCGGATGATGACAAGCTGGACGAGGCGTTGCGGCGCGTGGTGCGGCAAGTATCGATGGAAGAGATCGGCAAGAAGCCTGAAGTGACAATTGTGGTCAGCCGATTGGCCGAGGGGTGATGCAGCGTTCATGTTGCGTGTGAAGATTATGGGGTAAGATATTGGGAGGATGGGCATATTGCCCATCCTACGCAGAACACGCGATCATGGCGTCCGCAGGGTTACCCAATGCTTAACCGAATGACGCGAGTCTGAACCCCTTTGCAACAGGGGGGTCAGATGCAATCGGTACAGCAAATCGCCAGGGAAATCGTCGCGCGCGAAGGTGGGTTTGTCGATGACCCGGATGATCCGGGGGGTGCCACAAACCATGGCGTGACAATCCACACACTGCGCAGGTTGGGGATTGATGTGACGGGTGACGGCGTGGTGACCACGGCGGATGTGCGCCGCCTGACGGTGGCGCAGGCGGAAGGGATTTTCATCGAGCATTACTTTCGGCGGCCGGGGATTTCGGCCTTGCCAGAGGTTTTGCAGGCATCGGTATTTGATATGTATGTGAATGCGGGCAGCAATGCGGTGCGGGTGCTGCAACGTCTGCTGACGGTGATGGGGTTTGCCTGCTCGGATGACGGAGCAATCGGGCCGCAGACGATACGGGCGGCGCAGATGGCGGCAGAGGCGGCAGCAGGGCATCTGGCGGATGCCTATGCGATTGCGCGCAGGAATTATTACTACGCACTGGCGGATGCGCGGGTGGCGAGCCGGAAATATGCACGGCGCAGGGATGGCGGCAAAGGCGGCTGGATCACGCGGGCAGAGGCGTTCATGGCGCAGCGGTATCGGTTGACGGAGGCACAGCACAAGGCACGGGTGGCAAAATGGGGATAGCTGGGGGGATAATGGGCAATCTGCTGGGGGCAGGCGGCGTGGTGAAAGACGTGGCAGAGGTGTTTACGGCGAACGCAACGAAGCGGATGGAGCTGTCAGAGGCGGCGGCAGAAGCGGCGATGAAGCAGTTCAGGGCGGAGTTTGCGGCAGCCCCGCAGGGGTGGTTTGACCGGCTGGTGAACGGGTTGAACCGCCTGCCACGACCGATGATGGCGTTTGGCACCTTGGGGTTGTTTGGCTATGCGATGGTGGACCCGGTCAGTTTTACCGCGCGCATGGTGGGGCTGAACGCGGTGCCAGAGCCGCTGTGGTGGCTGCTGGGGGCGGTTGTTGGGTTCTATTTCGGGGCGCGGGAGGCGCATTACTTTAGGGTGAAACCGGGGGCGGTGGTGGCCCCTGTGGCGGCTGTCGGGCCTGTTGCGGATGGGAATGCGGCGTTAAGCGATTGGCGGGCGGGGGCGTGACGGCGTGGTGCGTGCACGCACGCACCCTACGCGATGTGGGGGCCACCATTGACCTGCCAGCCCCGGTCTGGCATCCCCATCACATCTGACGGGATGTGATCAAATGAACCTCTTTTCCGACCTACGCGATCTGGTCGTCTCATCTGTGCATGACATGGTGGCGAAGGGCGCCTTGCCTGCCGGCCTTGATCTGACCGCCATCACGGTAGAACCGCCGCGCGATGCAGCACATGGCGATATGGCGACGAATGCCGCCATGGTGCTGGCGAAGCCTGCGGGCGTGGCCCCGCGCGTGATTGCGGATGCGCTGGCGATTGCGCTGGCCAAAGATGCGCGTGTGGTGGAGGCGAGCGTGGCTGGCCCCGGGTTTATCAACATCCGTCTGATCCCTGCCGTGTGGCAGGGTCTGGTGCATGCCGTGTTGCAGCAGGGCACCCAATACGGGCGGTCCAACTTTGGGGCGCATCAAAAGGTCAATATCGAATTCGTCAGCGCCAATCCGACAGGCCCCATGCATGTGGGCCATGTGCGGGGTGCGGTGTTCGGTGATGCGTTGGCGCGGCTTTTGGCCTTTGCGGGCTGGGATGTGACGCGGGAATATTACATCAACGATGGCGGTGCGCAGGTGGATGTGCTGGCGCGGTCGGCCTATGAGCGGTATCGCGAGGCGTGCGGGTTGGAGCCGGAAATTGCCGAGGGCCTGTATCCCGGCGATTATCTGATCCCGGTGGGCGAGGCGATCAAGGCAAAGTACGGCGATACGCTGCTGGATAAGGGCGAGCAGTATTGGCTGGCCGAATTGCGCGATTTTGCATCCGACATGATGATGACGGAAATCAAGGGCGATCTGGCCGTGCTGGGCGTGCAAATGGATGTCTATTCGTCGGAAAAGGCAATCTATGGCACGGGGCGGATCGAGGCTGCGATTGATACGTTGCGTGGCATGGGCCTGATCTATGAAGGCACGCTGGAGCCGCCAAAGGGCAAAGCGCAGGAGGATTACGAGCCGCGCGTGCAAACGCTGTTTCGTAGCACAGCGCATGGCGATGACGTGGACCGTCCGGTGCAGAAATCGGATGGCGGCTGGACGTATTTTGCGCCCGATATCGCCTATCATTATGACAAGGTGAACCGGGGTTTCGATCAGCTGATCGACATTCTGGGGGCGGATCATGGTGGCTATGTCAAACGCATGAAGGCGGCTGTTTCGGCGCTGTCTGGGGGCCGCGTGCCGCTGGATATCAAGCTGATCCAGCTGGTGAAGCTGTGGAAAGATGGCGAGCCGTTCAAGATGAGCAAACGCGCGGGTACCTTTGTGACCCTGCGGGATGTGGTGGAGATGGTGGGCGCAGATGTGACGCGGTTTGTCATGCTGACGCGCAAGAACGATGCGACACTGGACTTCGATTTCGACAAGGTGCTGGAGCAATCCAAGGATAACCCGGTGTTCTATGTGCAATACGCCAATGCGCGGATCAATTCCGTGCTGCGCAAGGCGCGTGAGGATGGCATCAACGTGGATGACGCGACGCTGGCGGCGGTGGATCTGTCCACGCTGACGCATCCGGCGGAACTGGCCATGGCGCGGCAACTGGCGGAATGGCCGCGTCTGGTGGACATTGCGGCAAGGAATAACGAGCCGCACCGGGTGGCGTTTTACCTGTATGAACTGGCGTCTGACCTGCACAGCCTGTGGAACCGGGGCAATGACGAGCCTGCGTTGCGGTTCTTTCATCCGGGCGATCCTGCCACAACCACGCGGAAAATCGCGCTGGCGCGCGCCACAGGCGTTGTGATTGCGGCAGGCTTGGGTATTCTGGGCGTAGCACCGGTTGAGGAAATGCGCTGACAAAGGCGTCCCGCCCGGCAGATTGAGCAGTGGCTGATGCGGGGGGCAACCCGTTTGGCCGAAAAGGGCGGGCAGATGGCGGATTATCAGGAACGCTTTGACGAAGGCGCGCGCGGGATGCGTCTGGCGCGGCTTGTACGCATGGCGGGGGCGGTCAGTTCATTGGCCATTGTGGTCAGTCTGGGCATGTGGGGCTATCGCATCGCTGTGCGCGATGTGATGGGGGTGCCTGTCGTGCGGGCGCTGGAAGGCGCGATGCGGGTGGCGCCTGCTGCTCCGGGTGGGACGGTGACGGCGCATCAGGGGCTGGCGGTCAATGATGTGGCGGCGTTGGGCGTGGCGACGCCGTTGCCTGACAGCCTGACGCTGGCCCCGCGCCCGGCGGAATTGGCGCTGGACGATGTGGCCGGGTTGCAGGCGGATGACGAGGCTGCCGAGGTGACGGCGTCGGCGGGGTTGGATGACCCGGCCACATTGGCCCTGCCAGACCCGAATGCATCACCCGAGGCGGTTGCGCTTGCGATGGCGGATATTGGTGGTGAGGCGCCGGCGCGCCCGGCCCCGGTCGAGGTGGATGCCGCAGCCCCCGGACCAGTTCCTGCAGATGCGATTGCGGCCGCGGTGGCCGAAGCAGCGGCGGACGCGCCGGTTTTGGCGGCCCCGGCGGGGACCATGCGCCCGATGCGCCGTCCGGCGCGCATGGTGGCGGTGCAGCCGGCACTTGCCGTGACGGACACGCAGGATGTGGCGGCGGTGGTGCCGGTAGAGGTGGATCCGGCGACGCTGCGTATCGGCGCGGCATTGGTGCAGTTAGGCGCGTTTGATACGGCAGAAGACGCGCGGGCGGAATGGGCAAAGCTGGCCTTGCGGTTCCCGGATTTGACAGGCCATGCGATGGTGATCCAATCGGCCACCAGCGGAGGCACGACGTTCTACCGCCTGCGGGCCAGCGGGTTTGACGACGCGGACCTGTCACGCAAGTTTTGCACGGACCTTCTGGCGGTGAACGCCGTGTGCATCCCTGTGGCGCATCGGTGATGACGCCTGCGATCTTTGGCTGTGAGGGGCTGACCCTGACGCCGGATGAGGCGGCGTTCTTTCGCGACTCTGATCCGTTTGGCTTTATCGTCTTTGCGCGCAATATCGACACGCCGGATCAGGTTTTGCGCCTGACCACGGCGCTGCGCGACTGCGTGGGGCGGGCGGCACCCGTGCTGGTCGATCAGGAGGGCGGGCGGGTACAGCGGTTGCGGGCCCCCCATTGGCGCGAATGGTTGCCACCGATGGACACGGTGGCGCGGGCGGCTGATCCGGTGCGGGCGATGTTTCTGCAATCACGCATCATGGCGCATGAATTGCGCAGCCTGGGTATTGACGCCAACTGTGCGCCCTGTGCGGATGTGGCTGTGGATGTGACGCATCCCTTCTTGAAGAACCGCTGCTATAGCACTGATCCTGAATTGGTTTCGCGCATTGCGCGGGTTGTGGCGGATGGGCATCTGGCGGGTGGTGTGTTGCCGGTGATGAAGCATTTGCCGGGGCATGGGCGGGCGGCACAAGACACGCATCATGATTTGCCGACGGTGCATGCGCCTGCGCATGACTTGATGGTGACGGATTTTGCGCCGTTTGTAGCGCTGGCCGACCTGCCGATGGCGATGACGGCGCATATTGTTTTCAGTGCGTTTGATGACCTGCCTGCTACGCAAAGTGCGCGGGTGGTGGGGGTCATTCGGGATACCATCGGCTTTCAGGGGCTGCTGATAACGGATGATCTGAACATGCAGGCGCTGTCGGGCACAGTGGCGGAACGGGCGGTGGCAAGTATCCGTGCGGGCTGCGATATCGCGCTGCATTGCAAGGGCACGGTGGCCGAGATGGCGGCAACCGCGGCGGCGATTGGTGCGATGTCTGCGGCCACGATGGCGCGTGCCAATGCCGCACTGACGCAACGCATCACCCCGGAACTGGTTGACATTGCCGCCCTTGACGCCGCATTTTCGCAGGCGATGGGGCAGGGGTTGCATGGCTGAAGACTGGGACGCGGCAGAACGGCTTGCCCCCCTTGACCGCGTGGCGGCCGAGGCGCTGATTGTTGACGTCGATGGGTTTGAGGGCCCGCTTGACCTGCTGCTGACGCTGTCGCGCACGCAAAAAGTGGATTTGCGGCGCGTTTCGGTGCTGCAACTGGCCGAACAGTATCTGGTCTTTGTGGCACAGGCGCAGGCCTTGCGGATTGAACTGGCGGCGGATTATCTGGTGATGGCGGCGTGGCTGGCCTATCTGAAATCACGGTTGCTGCTGCCACCAGAACCGGGGGCAGAGGGGCCCAGTGCCGAGGATATGGCGGCACATCTGGCGTTTCAGTTGGAACGCCTTTCCGCCATGCGCGATGCGGCGGCGCGGTTGATGGCACGCGATCAAAAGGGGCGTGATTTCTTTGTCCGGGGCCTGCCCGAAGATGTGACGCGCCACCGCAAGGTCAGCTTTGCCGCCACCTTGCTGGACCTGATGCGGGCCTATGCGCGCATTCGCACCAAGGATGATTTCCGCCCTTACGCCATGGACCGCGACCATGTGTTCACCATGGAACAGGCGTTGGAGCGGATGCGCGGGCTGATCGGTTATGCGGGGGTTTGGGCGGACCTGACCAGTTTCCTGCCGGATGGCTGGGATACCAACCCGATGCGGCGCAGGTCATCGACGGCGGCGCATTTCGCAGCGATACTGGAACTGGCAAAGCGTGGGCAGATCGACCTGCGGCAAGGTGAAAGCTTTGCGCCGATTCACATCAGACGGCGGGACGCTACATGAACATGACGCCGGAACCCATTGAAAAGACGCTGTTTGAAGCGCCACCCATGGGCGAACAGGAACGCATGGTCGAGGCGATCCTGTTTGCATCGGCGGACCCGGTGACATTGGCCGAGCTGGTGGCGCGCATGCCGCATGGGGCGGATCCTGCCGAGGCCTTGGTGACGCTGGCGCGGCGCTATGACGGGTGCGGGGTGAACCTGGTGCGGGTGGGCGATGCCTATGCAATGCGCACGGCACCCGACCTTGGCCATCTGATGCGCAAGGAAACGGTGGAGACGCGGAAACTGTCACGCGCGGCGATCGAAACCTTGGCGATTGTGGCTTATCACCAGCCGGTGACACGGGCCGAGATCGAGGAAATCCGGGGGGTTGCGGTAAGCCGGGGCACGGTCGATCAGCTACTGGAACTGGAGTGGATCCGGCTGGGGCGGCGGCGGATGACGCCGGGACGCCCGGTGACATTCGTGGTGACTGAGGGCTTTCTGGACCACTTCGGCCTGGAATCCGCCCGTGACCTGCCGGGGCTGAAGGAATTGCGGGCGGCGGGGTTGCTGGACAACCGGCCCTTGCCGGGGCAGGCTGCGGCGGGGGACGAAGACGAAGAAG
>JANNBG010000170.1:0-1888 GCA_031385205.1 Rhodobacterales bacterium | reverse complement strand
AGGCGCGCAGCAGGGGTTTGCCGGTATCACCCATCAGGCCGATCATGACGAATTCGCCCGACCGGAACCGCAGGGATGGGGGCCGTGTGACACGGAACGAAAACAAACGGTCCGTCCAGTGGGTGACGGATGTGACGGTTTGCGCGTCGGGCAGGGTGATGACGTTCATGTTTTCCTCAGGCGCGCAGCATGGATTGATAGTCATGTTCCTGCCAGTTGGCGCGAAATTGCCATTGGTCAACTGTTTGGCGGGTGGCAAGATCATCACCAATCTCGACCTCATCAAACCCGGACCTGCGCGCCATGGTATATTGATCGGCAATCACATGTCCAAGCGCGCGCAACCGGCCGGTATAGCCCAGTACGCGCAGGCGGCGTGCAAGGGTAAAGCCGCGGCCATCGTTGAAGGCAGGGAACGCGATGCGGATCAGGCCGAGGTTGCCGAAATGGTCCTGCAGGGCTGCGGGATCATCGGTATTGGCCAGATCAAGTGCGCCAGTATGGCTGGCAAGGTCGGCGAGGGTGACAAAGGTTTCATCGGGTGTGGTGCTGAAACCCGCGTCAGTTACTAAGACAGTCATGCTGCATTTTCCTTGGGGATACGAACGGCTTTCCCATCAATGAAATGGATACCGCATTCCTGTTTGTCTGAGCCTCTCCAACGGCCTGCCCGCGCATCTTCACCCGGTTTCACCTTGGATGTGCAAGGCCAACAACCGATGGATGGATACCCTTGGGCGACCAGCGGATGGCGTGGCAGGCGGTTGTTGACGATGTAATCCTCCAGGTCTTCACGCCCCCAATGCGCCAGCGGGTTCACTTTGATGCGCGCCTCACCTTCAGCCTCAAAGAACTCCACATTGCCACGCGTCGCGCCCTGAAACCGTTTGCGCCCGGTGATCCAGCCATCGAAACTGGCCAGCGCACGCTCCAAAGGTTCCACCTTGCGCACGGTGCAGCAAACGTCGGTGTTGAACTGGTGCAGGGTGTTATCCGGGTCTTCAAATGCCACGCGGGGTTGCGCCGCCTTGATGGTGCGCACATCGCAGAGGTGCAGGGATTCGGCGAGGGTGCGCTGATATTCCAGCGTTTCGGGGAACAGCATGCGGGTGTCGATGAACAAGACGGGCGTTTCGGGGGCGATGACGGAAATCAGGTGCAAAAGGACGACCGATTCGGCGCCGAAGGATGACACGAGCGCCACACGGCCCAGATCATCATCTTTCAATGCATGCTCCAACACCGCCGTCGCCGCGTGGTGGCGATAGCGCGCGTTCAGGGTGGCGACCCTGTCGGCCACCGCCCCCATGGGCACGTCACGCGGCATCTTTTGCGCCTTCTGCACCGTAAAGTGCTGTTTTGAAAGGGGTCAGGCCAAGGCGACGGTAGGTTTGCAAGAAGGTTTCCTGCGCATCGTCACGATGTTCCAGATAGGCGTAAACGATGCGTTCAATGGCGGGCACGATTTCATCATAGGCAAAGCCGGGGCCAGTTTTATCACCAATCGCCGCGTCTTCAGTGCCGTCACCGCCCAGCGTGATCTGGTAGTTTTCGACACCGGCACGGTCCAGGCCCAGAATGCCGATATGGCCGACATGGTGGTGACCGCAGGCATTGATGCAACCGCTGATCTTGATTTTCAGCGGGCCGATGTCGTGTTCGAGTTTGAGTTCATCAAACCGCGTGGCAATCTGCGTGGCGATGGGAATGGACCGGGCGGTTGCAAGGTCGCAATAATCCATGCCGGGGCAGGCGATGATGTCGCTGATCAGGCCCACGTTGGCCGTGCCAAGGCCGGCGGGCAGCAATGCGGCATGCAGGGCGGGCAGGTCTGATTTATGGACATGCGGCAGGATGATGTTCTGCTCATGGCTGATGCGTACATCGG
>JANNBG010000146.1:0-2521 GCA_031385205.1 Rhodobacterales bacterium | reverse complement strand
TGGCTGCCGACCAGTGCATGGGCGGGGCGACCAGTGAAGGGCCGACCGTGGGGTTCCGGCCCGAAACCATGACGATCCTGTTTGAAGGCCAGACAGCGCCTGACCGTGAAAGCATGGCGACCGTGGAAGAGGTGGTCTATTACGGCGACATGACCTATTATGACATGAAGCTGGACGGTACAGATAAGCCGATGCGCATATCCATGCGCAATGTGTTTGGGCGGCCTGTGCTGGACATTGGTACACGCGCGCGTGTGGGTTGGGCACCAGGTGCGTTGGTGTTGTTCCGCTAGCGGCGGTTATTATATTGAGCGCGTGCCGCGCGTTGTTTTTTAGCGCTTCGCGCGCATGCCTCTGGCGGAGATAGTTAAGAACAGAGGAAGCCTATTGGTCTGGCGGCAATAGCCCCAATCCCCGCAGGTAAATCCCGATGCCGGTTTCCAGCAGTTCCTCGGCCGGAAACGGCGCTTGCGCCCCGGGTTTGCCGCGGGTGAACAGCTCCACGACGCCATGGCTCAGTGCCCAGATATGCGCGGAAAACATCGCGGCGGGCGGGCGTTTGGCAGGCGGGATGTGTTGGGACAGTTGAGCGGCAGCGGTTTCCAGCACCTGCCGTGCACGGGCGGCGACATGCGCGAGGTCGGGGTAGGCGTTCAGGGTCAGGCCGCTTTCGAACATCGCCTGATAATGGCCGGGGTATTTGCGTGCGAAGGCGAGGTAAGCGCGGCCTGTCGCCTCAAATGCGGCCAATGCCGTGGGCTTGCCATCGTTATAGGCAAACTCCATCAGGGCGGCGAAGATGTCGTAGCCTTGCCGCGCCACCTCGGCGATCAGATCATCGCGGCCTGCAAAGTGGCGGTAGACGGCGGCAGGGGTCACATCGGCGGTCTTGGCCGCCTCGGACAGGGTAAAGCCCTGCGGGCCAAGCGTGGTTATCAGCTCAAGCGCGGCATCGACCAAGGCCTGCCGCAGATTGCCGTGGTGATAGCCGCGTTTCACGGCGCCTGCCGGATCTGTGGCGTGCCGCAGATTTTGCCATCAGGCTTGCCGATGATGGATTTATCCTTGCCGTCAAAATCCACGGCATTCAGCACCGTCTGGATCGCCGCAATGCGCGCGCGCATCTTATCATCTGATAAGATCACCGTCCAAGGCGCTGTTTTCGAATGGGATTTCTTCAATGTCTCGTCAATCGCGGATGTGTAGTCATCCCATTTCGACAACCCGTCAATGTCGATACTCGACAGCTTCCATTGCTTCAAAGGATCACCTTCACGGTCCAGAAACCGCTTCAACTGTTCGGCCCTCCCGACATCCAGCCACAGCTTTATCAGAATGATCCCTTCATCCACAATCATACGTTCAAATTCAGGCAGTTGGCGGAAGAACTTCGCGCGCTGATCAGGGGTGCAGAACCCGAATACATGTTCAACAATGGCGCGATTGTACCAGCTGCGGTCAAACAGCGCGATCTCGCCTGCGGCGGGCAGCCAATCGACATAGCGCTGGAAATACCATTGTGCGGCCTCTCGGTCCGATGGTTTGGCGAGTGCGACAATGGTGGCCACACGCGGGTTCATGTTTTCACGAATGACTTCGATCGTGCCACCTTTGCCTGCTGCATCGCGGCCTTCAAACACCACGATCAGACGCTTGCCCGTGGCCTTGATGCCTGCATGCATGCGCACCAGTTGGATTTGCAGTGCCTCCATCTGCGCCGCGTAATCCTTGGTCTTCATTTCTTCGCGGTAGGGGTAATCCTTGTTCAGGATGTCGTCCTTGCCCTGTTTTTCAATGGCTTTGCGCAGGTCTTTCGGCGCGCCTTCTTGAAAGTAGCGGGAAATGGCACCGTCGAATGGCAGGGTCATGGCTGTGTCCTCCGTTGCCGCCAGTATCGCGATTGGTTGGGTTAACGCAATCCGGCGCGGGTGGCTGCGCGGGTAATGGCGGCGATGACGTCGGATTCATTTGAATGGTGCGGCATGTGGCCCACGCCGGAAAGCACGGTCAGGGTGGCATTGGGCAGGATAGTGACCAGCCTTGCCGCATGCACAGCCAGCGGCACAATGGTATCGGCATCGCCGTGGATCAGTTCCACCGGCAGGGTCAGGGTGGCATATTGGGCAGACATGGCGATGATGAAGGGCTTTAATCCGGCAACCTGCCCCGAATTGGCGCGCAAACTGGCGCGGCGCATGGTCAGGTCTGCGCCGATATGGGCAAGGTAGGCTGCGGGCATTGGATCAGGCGCAAAGATGTTCCGCGTCGCATCCTCGGCGGTTTGGTTGCCGGCGAATGCGGTGATCAGGGGCACGACGGTATAGCCGCCCACCGGGTTGCCCATCACATTGTGCAACCACCAGATACTGCCATCCCATGGCATGGTGGCGGCGGATACCAGCACAAGGGCCGCTGTATCATCGGGCGCTTGCAGGGCCCAGGCCATGGCAACAGCGCCGCCATAGCTGTGGCCCAGCACGATGGGGTTGGTCACGCCCAGTTGCGTGGCGGCATGGCGCAG
>JANNBG010000128.1:0-5514 GCA_031385205.1 Rhodobacterales bacterium | reverse complement strand
CCCATGGCTGGCATCTGCGCGATGAGCTGATCCCGATGTCGATCATCGACAGCCTGTCCGAAATGGGCGTCTTTGGCCTGACAATTCCCGAAGAATACGGTGGGTTTGGCCTGTCAAAGGCCAGCATGGTGGTGGTCAGCGAGGAACTCTCGCGCGGCTATATCGGTGTTGGCTCGCTCGCCACCCGCTCCGAAATCGCCGCCGAACTGATCCTCTGTGGTGGCACCGACGCGCAAAAGGCCAAATGGCTCCCCGGCCTCGCCTCTGGTGCTATCCTGCCCACCGCCGTCTTTACCGAACCCAATACCGGGTCAGACCTTGGTGCCCTGCGTACCCGCGCCACCCGCCACGGCGATGACTGGCACATCACTGGCAACAAGACATGGATCACCCACGCCGCCCGTACCCATGTGATGACCCTGCTGGCCCGCACCGACGCGGGCACCACCGATTATCGCGGCCTGTCCATGTTTCTGGCCGAAAAGACCCCCGGCACCGACGCCGACCCCTTTCCCACACCCGGCATGACGGGCGGCGAGATCGAGGTGCTGGGGTATCGTGGCATGAAGGAATACGAACTCGCCTTCGATGGCTTTCACGTTGCAGGCGACAACCTGCTGGGCGGCATCCCCGGTCAGGGCTTCAAACAACTGATGCAAACCTTTGAATCCGCTCGCATCCAGACCGCCGCCCGCGCCGTGGGTGTCGCCCAGAACGCACTGGAAATCGGCCTGCAATACGCGACAGACCGCCAGCAATTCGGCAAATCACTGGTCGAATTCCCCCGCGTCGCAGGCAAACTCGCCATGATGGCCGTTGAAATCATGGTCGCCCGCCAGCTGACCTATTTCAGTGCTTGGCAAAAGGATCATGGCCACCGCTGTGATCTTGAGGCTGGCATGGCCAAACTGCTGGGGGCCCGCGTCGCTTGGTCCTGCGCCGACAATGCCCTGCAAATCCACGGCGGCAACGGCTTTGCACTGGAATACCAGATCAGCCGCATCCTGTGCGATGCGCGCATTCTGAACATCTTTGAAGGCGCTGCCGAGATTCAGGCACAGGTGATTGCGCGCAGGCTGCTGGATTGACTCACCCCACAGGGAATGATCCATTGCAAACTTGACAGCGTAAAGTTATCCGTATCCCAACGGAGGACGCCATGCCCGACACCATCCTGCTCACCGGTATTTCCGGTTTCATCGCTAAACACATCGCGCTCAAACTGCTGAACGCCGGTTATGCCGTTCGTGGCACCGTGCGCAAGATGGACCGGCGCGCAGAGGTGTTTGATGCCCTGCGTCCGCATCTGACCCCCGGTGCCGAGGCGCGCTTGCACCTTGTGCCCGTGGATCTCACCCGTGACGACGGCTGGGTCGATGCCATGGAGGGCGTCAGTGCCCTGATGCACGTCGCATCGCCCTTTCCCATTGCCCAACCGGAAAACCCGGATGACCTGATCCGCCCCGCCGTCGATGGCACCCTGCGCGCCCTGCGCGCTGCACAAACGGCGGGGGTGGACAGGGTGATCCTGACATCATCCACCATCGCCGTCGTCAACACGCGCAAATCCGGCGTGCAGGATGAAAGTGATTGGTGCGACCCGGATGCCCCCGGCACCACCGCCTATGCCTTGTCCAAACTGCGCGCCGAACGCGCCGCCTGGGCCTTTGTGCAAGATCACCCCAGCATGGCACTGACCTCCATCAACCCCGGCCTTGTCCTTGGGCCGCCGCTCGACAGGCACTCCGGCTCGTCCATCAGCCTTGTCACACGCATGCTGCGCGCGCGCGACCCTGCCGTGCCTCGGCTGAACTTTCCCACCGTCGATGTGCGTGACGTGGCCGAAATGCACCTGCGCGCGATCCAACGCCCCGACACGGCAGGGAAACGCTATCTGTCTGTCGCGGGGTCGATGTGGATGGGCGATATGGCGCAAGTGCTGCACAAGGCCTATCCGCAGCGCAAGATTGCCACGCGCGATGCGCCCTATCTGTTGCTGCGCATGCTGGCGTTGTTTGACAAGGACGTGCGGTCCATTCTGCCCAGCCTTGGCCAATTGCACCCCGTATCAAACGCCCGTGCTGTGACTGACATGGGCATGACCTTCATCACGCCCGAACAGGCCCTGCTGGACGCCGCCGATTGGCTGGTCACGCACGCACAGGCTTAGGCGCGCCCAACCGCGGGTGCAGCCGCCCCGCCACCAAAAACGCCGCCCCCATCGCCACCGCGCAGGCCGCAAAGATACCCGGCAACGGCGCCACCAACAGCACCAGATAGGCCGCCCCCGGCGTCGCAATGCCCGACACATCGCGGAACGTCGAATAAACCGCCGCCATTTCCGTGCGCTGCGATGGTTTCACCGCCATCATGAACGGCAATCCCCCCACCACATCCAGCGTGACCAGAAACATTGATGCGCACATGACAGCCGCAACCGTCAGCCATGGCAGGGGCGACACCACCGTCGCAATCGCAAACAGCACGCCGCACACACCAAACGCCATCCGCACCATGCGCCGTACCGAATGGCGTTTGACCGCGCGGCTGATGACCGGGGCCACGAACAGCAAGGCGTTGGACGTGGACAGGGCAATGCCGCCGACCTTGTTGCCCAATCCTGCCTCGATACAGAAAATCGGCAGATAAACGACGTAAACCCACCAGCCACAGGACCGCACAACAGCAAACAACCAGCCCGCAATCAACCGGCGCTGCTGAAAGAACGGCATCAGATATGCCAGCGGGTTAAGGGCGGCAGTCTTCGCGCGCGCGATTTGCTTGCCATTGCCAAGGCGCAGGAACCAAAAGGCCGTCAGCAGGCACATGGCCCAGAACCCGGCCAGAATGAAAGGTGCCGGTGCCCACCATGCATGCAAGGAAACGCCAAGCAAGGGCCCGACAGTCCATGACGTCGCCGCATAGACCATCTGCGTCGATTGTCCCCGGCTCAGATCGGCGCGGTCGATGTAATCCAGCACATAAGCGTTAAAACAGACAAAGACGGTCACCGTGGCCATGGCATTGCAGATGAGCGAAAGCGCGATGCTGGCGGGCGTACCGATGATGGCCAGGGTCATACCACACAGATACAGACAGCAACCCAGCGAATAGGTCCAGCGCCTTGGCAGGATACGGGTAAGCGAGGGGACGAGCAGGCCCCAGATCAGCGAGACGATGCCGGCGATAAAATAGACGCGACTGGTGGCCGCAGCGGACCCAAGCGCGGCATAGACGGTCAGCGGCATCGATGAGATGAGGGTGCCACGCACGGCGGCCTCCAGCCCGGCAAGCAGCGCGAAATCCTCGATTTTCGGCGTGGGGCTGTGGCGGAGGGAAAGGGGAAGGTAACGCGTAGCCATAGATGCGGATTACAGGGGACCGGTGGTTCCGTCTGGCACGGGTGCGACAAAGGCTGTCTGATTTGCGCTGATTTTCGGGCCTGTTCCGCCGCCATGCAGTCGATGTCACCCACGCGCGAGAAGGGAAAGAAGGCGCGCGCGCGCCTCGGGCAAAGGGCGATTGTTAAGGATGGGGGCCAGCGTCCGGGCAAGGAAATGGCCGGTGATGGCAAGACCCGCTGGCAGATCCGTCACACGCCCGGCAGCAAACCCGTTTGGCATTGGCAGCAGTTTATCCGCCCAATCGCCCGCAGCCCCCTGGCTGACCGCACGCCCCGTTTTCGGGCTGACATAGGCCAGATCATGCGACAACCCGGTCACCGCACAGGTGGCAAGCTGCAGGGCAAAGCCCAGTTCCTCCAACAACCCCAGTTCCCAGCGTAAATAGATTTGCGGCCAGTCCGGCACATCCAGCAGGGCCTCCAGCAGTGTCTGGGTCGCCCCATAAAGTGCCGCATGCGGTTCACGTTCCGGCAAGGCCACCATCAGCAGCGCGCAAATGGCATTCAGCCCGGCCAATGCGCGCCTGTCGGCCATGATACCCGCGCGCGACCGCAGAGGTTCCACCGTAAAGGCGCCCAAATGATCCTCCAGCCGGGCGCGCCAAGTGACATCCAGTTGTGCGCCCGGCTGCAAATGCGGCGTCAGACGGCGCGAGGTGCCACCACGCACCACGCCTGCGTGACGCCCATGGTCGGGTGCAAACACCTCCAGAATGACGGAAGACTCGCCATGCGGGCGGGTTGACAGCACTAATGCCTGATCGCGCCATTCCATGCGGGCAGTATCCTGAAAGGAAGCGCCGGCGGCAAGTGTTGCGGCCTCCGGCGGGGATATTTAGAGGAAGATGAAAGCGGATTCAGTCAGAAAGCCCGACTTCTGTCAGCAAGGTGCGCCCCTCACGGCTTTCGACCTCGATCACCCACAGGTCCGGGTCGCGGGCGCGTTGGCGGGTCAAGACCGCATCCACGTCCGCCTCAGGCCCCTGTGCCAGCGTCACCCAGTTGCGCGCGCCCGTCATCAGATCAAATGACCGCTGAAACGCCTGCGCCTGCCCATCCAGCGTTGCGCATTTCACGATCACCGCGCCCGCCGTCACATCCCCCTTGGCTGTCACATAGGCCGGAATATTGGCCAGCCGCAGGCGCGTCAGATAGGCTGCAACCCAGAACCCCGCCGTCAGGCGCGTGTCAGTCGCCATCCTTGAAATCCAGACCCATTTCCGTATAACGCTCTTTTTCTTCCAGCCAGTTTGCCCGCACCTTCACCTGCAAGAACAGATGCACCGTGCGCCCCAGAAACTCTGCGATATCCGCCCGCGCCGCCTGACCCACCGATTTGATCGTCTCACCGCCATTGCCCAACACGATGCCCTTGTGCCCATCCCGCGCCACATAGACGATCTGGTCAATCCGCGTCGTGCCGTCCGCCTTGTCTTCCCAATTCTCCGTCTCCACCGTCAGCTGATAGGGCAGTTCCTCATGCAGGCGCAGTGTCAGCTTTTCCCGCGTCATTTCCGCTGCGATCTGGCGCATCGGCGAATCTGCAATCTGATCTTCCGGGTAAAACCACGCGCCCACCGGTAACTGCCCTGCCAGCCAGTCTTTCAGCTTTTCAACGCCATACCCCTTTTCCGCCGAAATCATGAAGGTTTCCGCAAACGGAAACGCCTCGTTCATCTTTTGCGCCAGCGCCAGCAGCACCTCTGCCCGCACCCGGTCAATCTTGTTGATCGCCAAAGCCACCTGCTGGCCCTGTGGGATTTGGTCGCGCATCCGCTCGATGATGGCCTTTACACCCTCTGTCATGCCCCGGTGCGCCTCGATCAGCAACACGATGATATCCGCGTCCGCCGCCCCTCCCCAGGCCGCCTTGACCATCGCGCGGTCGAGGCGGCGTCTCGGCCGAAACAGCCCCGGTGTATCCACGAACACGATCTGCGATTGCCCCGCCATCGCAATGCCCCGGATGCGCGCACGTGTGGTTTGCACCTTATGCGTCACGATGCTGACCTTGGCCCCCACCATGGTGTTCAACAGCGTGGATTTGCCCGCATTCGGCTCCCCTATCAGGGCCACAAAGCCTGCGCGTGTGTCGGTCATTCGCTCTCCAT
>JANNBG010000109.1:0-5032 GCA_031385205.1 Rhodobacterales bacterium | reverse complement strand
CCGGATTGCGGCGAACCGGACGGTGGCAGGCGTGCATTTCCCGGTGGATACGGCGGCTGGGGCGCTGCTGGGCTGCATCATCGGGGATATGGTTTACGGTCTGGGCACCGGGCAAAAGCTGGAGCAGGCGCGGGCGTTTACGGCGGTAGTCGGCCCGGACGACAAGATACCTGCACGGTTTTCGGGCACGCAAGACTTCGATCTGAGTTGGTTGGAATTGGCACTGCCGGATGACCGCAAGGCGGCAAAACCTGTTGTAAAGGGCACAATTCTGCAAGAGTTTTGGCGTATGGCCAAGACGGAATGGCCGGAATAAGGGGGGCAATTGCCCCCCTTCTTTCTATCCCCGGATGCGCCGGGCTAACCTGCCAGGCTCCACCCCAAACGCCATGATCCCCACACCAAGCCGCGCGTCGGGTGCGGCCAGCATTTGCCCGCCTGTCAGCAGGGCTGCCGTGTCATAGGGCTCGCCTTTCACCATCCGGTCCACGATCGCGCGTGCCACGCGCGGTGCGGCCATACTGGTGCCGGAGAACGTGCAGACTGATCCCGAAAACAGCCCTGAGGCCACAGACCCCGGATGCGCCCGGCTTTCCTCGCTGATGGCCGACAGCGTCGGGGTTTTGCGTGGCAGCATGGCCGCCGAGGCACTGTAAAGGGCTGCGGGCGAAAAGGCATGCCGGTCATAGGCCCCGCCCACGACGATGACATTGTCGTCTATCGCCGATGCATGGGCTGATAGCGTGCCCTCCCATTTCACATTGCTGCGGGTGGCGTGCGGTGCGGCAAAGTTGCCGGTTTCAGGGTCAAGCACACCGACAAAGGCATCATCCAGATAGGCCTGCCGCCCGAATTGCGGAAACGAGGATGGCGTGTCATCGCGCTGCACATCGACCATCACTGTGACGTCACCCGGCGTGGTTTTGCCCAATGTCAGCGTATAAGCACCGGCTGATGCGCAATGCGCGGGGTCGGGATAGTTGATGGTGGGGCACAGGGCAAAGACCACTTGCCTGCGCGTATCGCCATGGGGCTGCACATAGATGCGCCCGATTGTGATGTCATCGCGTGACCAGTTATAGGTGCCGTCGGTATCGATGGGGATGGGCATCGAGGCGGGGCCGACGGGCGGCATAATGGTTAACGTCACACCTTGGCCCGCATCGCACCAGATTTCGGTAAAGGTGACTGACCGGTCCTCCGGCTGTACACGCTGCTGCACGCTTTGTGGCGTGGCTTTCGTGACTGTCAGGGAGGCATGCGTATGCGCGCGATAGCCATTGCCTGATGGCAAGACGACCACGGTCTTCACGGTTGCATTCCGCAGTTTGACCAGCCGCCTGATTTCCGCCTCCAGAAACCCGGTGCCGTCTTTGGGGCCAGCGGAGATACCGTAGCTGATGTTCAGAACTACGGGCATTGGTTTGGGTTTGCCATCCGGACCCTCGGCAATGGTATCGGCCCAGTGCAGCACACGGATCACGCCCAGCAACACGAACAAATCCAGCCGTGCGCCCCAGGTTTCTGCCGTGGCGAGTGTGGGGATTTGCACCGCCAGAATGGGGCGGTCTTGTCTCGCGTTTTCCATAGGATACCCAGCCGCAAGGTCCAGCACATGCGTGCCGTGCCCGGCCTGAAAGGCATAAGGGCGGATATGGGTGGGGTCGATCAGATTGGTCTGCCGGACCCGCTGCGCCGCCAGTATGGGGTCTGGCGGCATATCGGGCACGCCGTGGGCATAGATGCTGCGGTAGATATCATCTTCAAATTCGAGGGAGCCGAGCAAGCCGTTGATTTCTTCATCCAGAAACTCGCGCCCGATGACCTGTTTGGGCGCTTGGGTAAACGTCTCTTGGAATGGCATGCCTTGCACCCAAAGGCGCGCAATGCGTGTTGTCGTCTCGTCCTGGCGAAAGCGCGCGTTGGCAAAGCCGATCTGGTCGTCGATCACGGCGGTGAAGACGGGGCTTTCCCCAAACCAGCGGTTTGGTTTGTCCCATCCCGCGTCAGTATGTTCCACCTTATCGGTAAACGCGAAGGGAATGGCCGGGCCGATCTTTAACGGTTTAAAGGGATAAATCCCCGCTTCATGCGCCACGGGTTCCGGGCGAAAGACGAAAAAGCGGGGCATGGCTTTGGCCAGGGCTGCCATTGCGGCGGCATCGCCACTTCTGATCTTGTCCAGTAGCCACCAAGTGTCTTCATTGAACCTCAAGTCGTTTGCGTCAGTCTTTTCAGCGACAATCAGCGCATCGGCCGCAGCCTCCGCCGTTTGCCCTCCGACAGGTGCCAGCTCCACATAGACGGGCTGCCAGAGTGGTTTTGGGACAATGCTCGTCTGTGCGCCCGCCACGCGATTGGTGCGTTCCCAATCGGAATAGGGGTCGCGCAGCGCCATCGGCACATTGCCCGCCACTGCCTTTTTCACGTTCCATGCATATGCCATCACGCATCCCCAGATTGCCCACGCGTCAATCCTGCCAAAGAATATGCCAGCATGCATCCGGCTTTCTGCGGATTTACGAACTATTCACGCAGCCCTTGCGCCCATCACAGGCAGAATTCGTTCAGCGCCAACGCATGGCAAGACCAATGACCATCACGTGACGCGTAACCCTGAAAGGATATGTGATGAACAAACCTTCTGATATTCTCGACTTTGCCGATCTGCCGGGCATCGACCGACGCAAGATCAATGGCACTCTCGATGGTGCGCGCAATGTGACCATGCAGGCCCTGATCGGCATGCCACGCGGCACCTTTGGCACCGATTGCCGCCCCGTCACCAACCCAAGGCTGGGCGATATGATGCAAACGGCAGATGTCGGCCCGTTTCGTGTCACCGGGCTGCGGCCAGCGGTTGACGTGCTGACCAGCATCATGGCGGACATCAAGATGCAACACCGCGGCGTCTATGACGTGCTGGGCACCGCGGGCATGCTGTGCTGCCGTCTGGTGCGCGGGTCGGCGACGGCCATTTCGAACCACAGCTGGGGCACCGCGATTGATCTGACCATTGATGGTGTGCTGGACCCGCGCGGCGATGAGAAAACCCAACGTGGTTTGCTGGATGTGCATCCCGTCTTTAACGCCCACGGCTTTTTCTGGGGTGCTGCCTTTGGCACCGAGGATTCAATGCATTTTGAGGCGTCGGATCAACTGATCCGCAAATGGGCTGACGCGGGCATGTTTGGGGCTGTGCCCAAAGGTGTGCCGCAAGGCATGACAATCGGTGACCGCGGCCCGCAGGTGGAACGCCTGCAAGTGGCGCTGAATGCGGCACTTCCGCCCATTCAGATCGCGGTCGACGGAATTTTTGGCAAGGACACGCGCGGGGCGCTGATCGAATGGCAGCGCCAGAACGGGTTCGCGCCAGACGGCATTGCCGGGGAACGTGTGCAGGTAACCCTCAGCCTGTCCTGACCCCGGCAAGGGGGGCGGCCTTGGGCGGCGCCCCCCAACTTTTCAGATGGGAGCATTGCAATGAAACGGAGTCTCACGGGTTCTTTTATCATTTTGACGGTCACTCTTGTGCTGCTGGGCATGGTCGGCGGCCTGTTCTGGCTGCTGCGTGATCTGCCCACTTTGCGCCTGCCGGTGATGGCTGCGGTCTTTCTGGCCGTGCTGACACCCTTTACCATCATCGCCATCCGCCATCAGGTGCGGCGCAACCGCATCCGGCTGATCGATATTTTTGCTGCGAACTTCGGATTGCAAGATACTGATAACAGAACACAAAAAGACTTTGTGTCGTTCGAATTCGTCAAAGGCAAGTACTATGCTGATGTGGATGACGCGGTCGATGAGGCGGATTGGGTCATCGCCAAAGTGCCGCGCTTTCCGATGATGCTGCATGCGGATTGGATGCTGCTGTTTTGTGCGCTGCCCTATATGGTCTTTACCGGCTTTGGCCTGTTCTTGTTGTTCGCGCCGGTTGAGGCGTTTTTGCCGGGTGGCGATATACACGCGTGGTTGCGCCCCGGTCTGTTGGCCATGGGGGGCCTGGATATCAGCCATATCAAGGACATCACGCTGTCGCATACCAATGTGCTGACAGTGGCCAGCATGGCTGTGGCGGGGGCCTATTTCTTTACCCTGCGGCTGTTTTTGCGCGCGGTGGCGGTGTTTGATCTGTCGCCCATCACGTTCCTGCGGGCTTTCGCGCATATCGTTTTGTCGGTCACGCTGGCTGTGGCGATTTACCGGGCTGTGTCAGGCGTCTGGGTGCCGCAACCTGTGGCGGGGGCGCGTGATCTGCCAATAACAGACGGGTTGAGCGGGATCTGGCTGATGGTGGCCTTTGCCTTGGGGTTCATCCCGGATTCGGCCCTGCAATATGTGCTGCAAAAGTCAGGGCTGACCTTCAAGCAGCGCTACACGGAACTGGAAGCACACACCAAGCTGATCCCTTTGACCGTGCTGGATGGCATCGACCATTTCGTGGCCTTCCGGCTGGAGGAATCCAATATCTTTGATGTGCAGAACCTGGCCTGTTTCAACCCGATCATGCTGCATGTGGAAACGCCTTATGGCATCTATCAATCGGTGGATTGGATCGCACAGGCGCAGCTGTGCACGGCCGTGGGGCCAGAGCGGTTCTTGCTGCTGAAAACGCTGAACATCCGCACGATTTTTGATCTGGAACGCAGTTTGCTGGGGCAGGGCGGTGTGGTGCCCGATGCCGAGGTGCAGCATGCCGTGGCCGCAGCAATGCTGGCGGATTGCAAGCGGGATGGTGTGATGCGCGGCGCGCTGGGGTTTGATGCGGCCATGGTGGTGGGTGGCGCGGACGGGCCGTCATTGGGTGCCGTGACGCAGTTGGCCAGCGTGATGCTGGACGATCTGCATGTGCACCGCTTGCGGCAAGTGTGGCGGCGCATCATGGAAAAATTTCAACCTGACAGGGCGGCCCGCGCGGGACCGGAACGGCAAAGTGAAAAGTCGATCCTGCCAAATGGGATCGTCGCGCATCAATAGCGGTGTGATGGCTGGGGCGGGAGGGATCGAACCTCCGAATGTCGGTACCAAAAAC
>JANNBG010000108.1:0-6019 GCA_031385205.1 Rhodobacterales bacterium | reverse complement strand
GTGAACCCTGCCCTGCGAATTTGAATTTTCGTGGCCAGCGTCACATCAGTGTTACACAGGCCGTATACCCGCCAACACCATGAATATCCTTGTCCTTTGCACCGGTAATTTCGCGCGGTCGATGCTGGTGGAATCCATCCTGAACGCCTCAGGCCGCGTCACTGCCTGTTCCGCAGGCTCTCAGCCACGCGGCGATGTGCATCCGCAATCCATCGCCCTGCTCGCCGCGAAGGGCTATCCTACCACAAGGCTGCGCTCCAAAAGCTGGGATGAATTTCGCATACCCGCTGCCCCCGTCATGGATGCCGTCATCACCCTGTGTGGGTCCACCGCGGCGGAAACCTGTCCGATGTGCCCCGGCACCCCGATCCGCGCGCATTGAGGCGTGGAAGACCCCACCGGGGCGGACGACGAACCCGCCGCGTTCCTGCTGGCCTGTACGCTGCTGAAAGCCAAGGCTGATGCCTTCCTCGCCCTGCCGCTCGAAGCGATGGATGCCGATAAACTCAAAGCTACTCTGATCCGTATCGGTCAAGCATGATCCGCCGCTTTATCGCCGAAGGTCTGGGCACCGCCATCCTCCTGCTCGCCGTTGTCGGCTCCGGCATCATGGCGCATGCGCTGTCGGGTGGGAATACCGGCATCGCCCTTTTGGCCAATGCCATCGCCACCGGCTGCACCCTTTACGTCCTCATCACCATCCTTGGCCCCATATCCGCCGCCTTCAACCCCGTCGTCACCCTGATCGCCCTGCTGCAACGCCGCATCGGCCTGACGGAAACCATCCTCACCATCGCCACCCAAATCGCAGGCGACATCGCGGGTGTCTGGCTGGCCCATGCGCAATTTGCCCTGCCCGTCCTGCAAATCTCCACCCACGCCCGCAGCGGTGCGCCCCAACTCCTCGCCGAATCCATTGCAACCTTCGGCCTGATCCTGACCATCCACGGCGGGTTGCGCGCAGCGCCAGACCGTATCGCCACCCTTGTCGCGCTCTATATCACTGCCGCTTACTGGTTCACCGCATCTACCAGTTTCGCCAATCCCGCCGCCACCATCGCCCGCAGCCTGACCGATACTTTTGCAGGTGTCGCACCGGCGGATGTGGAGGGGTTCATCGTGACGCAATTGGCGGGTGGTCTGGTCGGATGGATCGTCGCACGCTGGATATTTGATCAAACCCACCCGCAATCCTGAAAATTTCAGGCCTGAAATTTTCAGCGCCTTACGCCAGTGACGTCACCCACAGAATCGTCGCATCATCTTCCGACACGCTGACCACGTTATGCCCCATGCTTGCGTCGTAATAGGCACTATCGCCGCGCCGCAAGTCCACCGGCTCATAAAACTCCGTGAACAGCCGCACCACGCCGGTCAGCACGAACAGAAACTCCTCGCCATCATGCCGCACCCAGCCGTCGAAATCCGCCATCTCCCGCGCGCGGATGCGTGCCCGGTACGGCAGCATCTGCTTTTTCGACAACGCCCCCGCCAGCAATTCATGCTCGTAGGTCGCCGTTGCATGCCCCTGCCCCGTGCCCTGTTTGGTCACCGCCATGCGCCCCGATACCCGCGCCTTTGATGGTGGCGTAAACAGTTGCGGCACCGAAATCGCCAAACCATCCGCCAGCTTTTTCAACGCCTCATAGGTTGGCGACATTTGGCCGTTTTCGATCTTTGACAATGTCGATCGCGCCAGCCCTGCCTGCCCCGCCGCCTGTTCCAGCGTCCAGCCTTTGGCCCGGCGCAAACTGCGCACCCGTTCGCCCAAATTCAAAGGCTCCACCACCCCCGTGACGCCATTCTCACGGGCAATGCGGATCAGGTTTTTCGGGTCGCTTGACTGCATGAAACTCCGCTACCCTACCTTGCAACGCCCTGCAATCAGGCATAGCCACACCCTATCCCCCGAAGGTGCCCCATGCTCACACTCGATATCTTTTCCGATCCGGTCTGCCCGTGGTGCTACATTGGCAAAACGCACCTTGACCGCGCGCTGGAATCCCGCGCCGATCACCCCTTTATCGTGGCCTGGCACCCGTTTCAGCTGAACCCCGATATGCCCTTGGGCGGGGTGCCGCTTGCGCCCTATCTTGAGGAGAAATTCGGTGGGCCTGATGGCGCAACGCAAGCCTTTGCCCATGTCGAACAGGCCGCAAAGGATGCCGGCATCAGCATTGCTATGACCCGCGTGCCCCGCGCGCCCAATACCTTTAACGCCCACCGCCTGATCCATTGGGCCGGGCTGGAGGGCCGCCAAACCGCTGTGGTAAGTGCCCTTTTCCGCGCCTATTGGGTGCAGTCGCGTGATATTGGTGATGCAGGGATTCTGGCGCAAATCGCAGGCGAGGCAGGCCTTGATGCTGCCCTGATCGCCCGCCTGCTGGCATCCGATGCCGATGAAGAGGCCCTGCTGACGCGCGAAGACCATGCAAGGGAACGCGGCGTGCGCGCCGTACCCACCTTTATCATCGCCAACCAATATGTGCTGTCGGGCGCGCAACCCCCGTCGATGTGGACGCAAGTGATGGAAGATCTCGCCGGGTCGATGGGGTGATCATTGCCCACTTGCCCGCAGGCTACATCCTTGCCCGCACCACCCAAAACCCCCGCGGGCCGCTGTTATGGGCCGCCCTGATCGGTGCCGTCTTTCCAGACATTGATATGCTGTGGTTCCACCTTGTCGACAACGGTGCCATCCATCACCACCGCTATTGGATGCACGCTCCCGGCTTTTGGCTCGCCATCGCAGCGGTCGCCATCATCGCCCTGCGTGGCCCCTATCGCGCCCTCGCCGCCATGTTCACAGCTTCCGTCCTTCTCCACCTTGTCCTCGATACCCTTGCCGGTGGCATCATGTGGCTTTGGCCGTTTTCCACCCGGCTTTTCACTCTCGTCACCGTGCCCGCCACGCAAAGCCATTGGGTGCTGTCCTTTATCTTTCACTGGACCATCCTCGCCGAACTCCTCCTCCTTGCGATAGCCTTAGGGCTGCTGATCCGAAAGCCCGGATGACCGACATTTCCCTTTCCCGCCCTGCCCTGTCGCGCCCCGAATTCGTAGCCCTGATCGCCATGATGTTCGCCACCATCGCATTCGCCATCGACGCCATGCTGCCCGCCCTGCCTGCCATCGGTGCCGCCCTGTCACCCGCCAACCCGGACCGCGCGCAACTGGTTATCACCGCTTTCGTCCTTGGCATGGGCTTTGGCACCTTCTTTGTTGGTCCCATTTCCGATGCTGTCGGCCGCAAGCCCGTTATCATCGCAGGCTTTGCCCTTTATGCCATCGGGGCTGCCCTTGCCGCCAATGCCCAATCCTTGGAACTCCTCCTCGCCGCCCGCGTCATTCAGGGCCTTGGTGGTGCTGGCCCAAGGGTCGCCGCCATGGCCATGGTGCGCGATATGCACGCAGGCCCCCGCATGGCCCAGATCATGAGCTTTGCCATGATGGTCTTTATGATCGTCCCCGCCGTCGCCCCCGCCGTCGGCGCGCTGATCGTGGCTGGCTACGGCTGGCGCGGCGTCTTTGCCGCCTTCATCCTGTTCGGCCTGCTGGGTGCACTCTGGCTCGGCCTGCGTCAGCCTGAAACGCTGCTGCCCACTGCCCGCCGCCCCTTGTGCATCACCTCGTTGCTGGCGGGCACCCGGCAGGTCTTTGCAGACCGCGTCGCCCTCGCCTCTATTGCTGCACAAACCATGGTTTTGGGCATGCTGTTCGGAACGCTTTCATCCACCCAAGCCATCTTTGCCCAAACCTTTAACAAGGCCGCCAGCTTTCCCGCATGGTTCGCCGTCATCGCCCTGTTCTCGGCTATCGCCAGCCTGACCAACGCGCTCTTCGTCCGCCGCATGGGCATGCACCGCGTGGTCACCATGGCCCTGATCCTGCAGATCGCCCTGACCATTGCCATGGTTGCCCTCACCCTTGGCAAGGCTTAGCCGCAGGGCTGGTACTTCGCCGGATACATGGTCTGGACCACCGGTATTTTCGCGCTGGCGGGGTTCACCATGGGCAACCTGAACGCCATCGCGATGGAGCCGATGGGGGCGATTGCGGGCCTTGCCGCATCAGTCATCCTCGCCGTGCCCACCGTGCTGGCCACCGTCATCGCCGCGCCGCTGGGTCTGGCGTTTGATGGCACACCGGGGCCATTGGCCGTGGGGGTGTTAGTCTGTGCCGTGTTGGCGCTGGTCGTCATGCCGATCATGCGGCGCTGAGGCCAGATTTGTTCGAACAAATTTGCAAAAATCTTCGAAGATTTTGGGCGCTACTTCCCCGCTTTTACCACCTGCTCTGCCAGATCCTTCGCAATCGCGAATGCGCCCTTGATGCGGTCACCATCCGTCTTCCAATCCCGTGTCAGCACGATCTTGTTGCCGTTCACCTTGGCCGTCGGGGCCTGTGCCTTGATGAAATCCACCAACCCCGCCGGATTTGCAAACTTGTCCTGATGGAACTGCACAGTGGCCCCCCTTGGCCCCGCATCCAGCCGTGAAATGCCTGCGCGTTTGCACATCGCCTTGATCCGCACGATCAGCAACAGCGTGTTCACATCCTTTGGCAGCGGCCCGAAACGGTCAATCAACTCCGCCGCAAACCCCTCCAGTTCCACCTTCGTCGTCAGTGAACTCAAACGCCGATACAAGCCCAGCCGCACATCCAGATCGACCACATATCCTCGGGGATCAACACCGGCACGCCCAGGTTGATCGTCGGCGCCCATTGGTCATCCACCTGTGCAAGGCCCCCAATCGCCCCCGATTTGATCTTGGCAATCGTTTCTTCCAGCATCTGCTGGTACAACTCATAGCCCACTTCCTTGATATGCCCCGACTGCTCTTCCCCCAACAGGTTCCCCGCACCCCGCAGGTCCAGATCGTGACTGGCAAGGTTGAACCCCGCCCCCAGCGCATCCATAGACCCCAACAACCGCAGCCTTTTCGTCGCCTGCGCCGTCAAAGGCATCCGTGGCCGCGTGGTCAGATAACAATAGGCCCGCGTCTTGGCCCGCCCCACGCGGCCACGAATTTGTTACAGCTGCGACAGCCCGAACATATCCGCCCGGTGGATGATCATGGTGTTCGCCGTCGGGATATCGAGGCCCGATTCCACAATTGTCGTCGCCAGCAGCACGTCATACTTGCCATCGTAGAACACGTTCATCCGGTCATCCAACTCGCCCGCAGGCATCTGCCCATGTGCTACGGTGAAGCTGACCTCCGGCACATGCGTGCGCAGGAAATCTTCAATCTCCGGCAGATCGCTGATCCTTGGCACCACATAAAACGACTGCCCGCCCCTAAACCGTTCCCGCAGCAGCGCCTCGCGGATCGTGATGGTATCAAATTCGCTGACGTAAGTGCGGATTGCCAGCCGGTCCACCGGCGGCGTTGCGATGATCGACAGGTCGCGCACCCCCGTCAGCGACAGTTGCAGCGTGCGCGGAATGGGCGTCGCCGTCAGGGTCAGAACATGTACTTCCGACCGCATCTCTTTCAGCCGTTCCTTATGCTGCACGCCGAAATGTTGTTCTTCATCAATGACCAGCAGGCCAAGTTCGCGGAACCTGATCCCCTTGGCCAGCAACGCATGCGTGCCCACGCAGATATCCACCGTGCCATCCGCCAGCCCTTCCCGCGTGGCATTGGCGTCCTTGGTGCTGACAAAGCGTGAAAGCGGCTTCACGTTGATCGGAAAGCCCCGGAACCGTTCGGCAAAGCTGCGATAATGCTGCCGCGCCAGCAGCGTGGTCGGGCAGATGATCGCCACCTGCCGCCCTGACAATGCCGCCACAAACGCCGCCCGCATCGCAACTTCGGTCTTGCCAAACCCCACATCGCCCACAATCAGGCGGTCCATCGGCGACCCCTTTTCAAGGTCCGCAATCACGTCAGCAATGGCCGAAAGCTGGTCATCCGTTTCCTGATACGGAAACCGCGCCGCGAACGCCTCCCATATGCTATGCGGCGCCTCGAATATCGGGGCCGTGCGCAACGCGCGTTCCGCCGCAATCCGC
>JANNBG010000092.1:0-4961 GCA_031385205.1 Rhodobacterales bacterium | reverse complement strand
AGCCCGCAACTGGGGCAGGGGGCGAATATGGCGCTGCTGGATGCCTATGCGCTGGTGCTGGCATTGCAGGGGGATGATGCGCTGGCGGCCTATGCGCGGATGCGGCGCTGGCATGTGCGGGTGTATCAGGGGATGAGCTGGGCGTTCACGCCGATGTATCAGTCGCACAGCCGGGTGTTGCCTGCGGTGCGTAACCATGTGCTGGCCCCCGCCAGTGGGGTGTGGCCGATAAGGGCCGTGCTGACGCGGCTGGTATCGGGGGATATGATTCCGCCGGTTGCTGGGGTGCGGTTTCCGTGATTTGGGGCCGTCGCAGATGTTGCTGGGCAAGGGGCTGAAATGATTGGGAAAACAACGTATGCCATGCGTATGCGGAACGTATGATTTATGTACGAACGTTTGTCTGACGTTGGGGGCGGTGCGTTGGCACCCACCTTGCGTTTTACGCATGACGACCCGCTGTCACGCTGAAAATTTCAGGCCTGAAATTTTCAGTGAATGAGGTTCAGATCGCGCCAGACTTCGGAGATCACCACCGACCCTTCGCCCACGGATGAGGCGACGCGTTTGACGGACGCAGTCCGGTCATGACAGACGCCGGGGGTGCCGGGCTGAAGCGCGGCCTATGCGTGGTGGACGCCATCACACCGCCGGGTTCAGATAGCGCCAGACTTCGGAGATCACCACGGAGCCTTCGCCCACGGATGACGCCACGCGTTTGACGGACCCTGCGCGCACGTCGCCCACGGCAAAGATGCCGGGGCGGGAGGTGCCGTGGGGGGTATCCGCCCCTGCGACGGGGCCGGTGCAGACGAAACCCTTGGCGTCGGTCATTACGGCACCTGCCAGCCAGTCGGTGTTGGGTTCGGCCCCCACCATCACGAAGACGGCCTTTGCCGGGATGCTGACGTCACCTGCGGGTGTGGTCAGCGTCACAGCATCCAGCGCGTCATCGCCGTGCAGGGCGGACAGCTGGGTCTGATAGTGCACGGTGATGCCGGGATCCTGTGCCAGACGGTCAGCGAGATAGGCGGACATGGAGGCCGCCAGTGACGTGCCACGCACCAGCACATGCACATGGGCCGCCGTGCGGCACAAAAACATTGCCGCCTGCCCCGCCGAATAGCCACCGCCGATGACGATGACATGCGCATCACGGCAATAACGGGATTCCACATCTGTGGCGGCGTAATAGACGCCTGCATTCTCGAACGCCTCCAGCCGCGCCACCGGCATGCGTTTGTATTGCACGCCTGTCGCCACGACCACGGCCCGCGCGCGGGCGATGACCCCATCCTCCAGCGTCAGGTTGAACACGCCATCCGCCTGATCCATGGCGGCCACGCGGTGGGGCATGGCAAAGCGGGTACCGAATTTCATGGCCTGCACCTCGCCGCGCCAGCACAGGTCCGCGCCGGAAATGCCGGTGGGAAAGCCCATGTAATTCTCGATCCGGCTGGAGGTGCCAGCCTGCCCGCCAATGGTCAGGTTTTCGATGACCAAGGCGCACAACCCTTCGGCCCCGGCATAGACACCTGCTGCGATGCCTGCAGGGCCGCCACCGACGATGGCGACGTCATAGAGCCGATCCTCGGCCATTGGCAGGCCAAGGCCCATGCGCGCGGCGATGGCGGCGGGGGTGGGGTCCAGCACCTCGGTGGTGCCCAGAATGACGGTCACGTCATCCGGGCGCAGGGTGCAAACGGTGGCGCAGTCGCGCGCGCCGTCAGAGCCGGGATCGTATTGCTGGATCGGGATGCGGTTGCGCCCGGCAAAGGCAAGGATTTCGCGCACGCGGCGGTCCGTGCTGCGACCGACGATGGTGAGGGCTGACAAGCCACGTTCCAACTGGCCACGGCGGCGGGCGGCAAAGACGGAAACGATGATATCTGACATCTCGGGTGTGGCGGACATCAGGTCAAGCATGGCTTGGCGTGGTACAACGAGCAGCCGGGTGGGGGCACAGGTGCGCATGGCGAACAGGCTGCGTGCATTGGCGAGAAAGCCGATATCGCCCATGTATTGCCCCGGGCCCAGCGTCGCGGTGCCGGGTGTGCGGGCTTGCGTTTCGGGCTCGATCAGCTCGATTTCGCCCGCCAGCACATATTTGAAGGTGTCATAGCCATCACCCGGTTTCAGCACAATGGTGCCGGCGGGTACATCGACCTGAGTGCCCGCCTTTTGCATGGCGGCGATGTGATGGGGCTGCAAGGGACGGCGCACCATGGTGGTGAGGTCTTCGGCGAGGCTTTCCATGGGGCATCCTTTGTGATCGGATAGGTATGTAGGGGGCGACCCTGCGGCAGACCAGCCCTGTGGGCAGAGGATAGGATGATGCGCGACGATTCCGTGAATGTGCTGGGTGGGGTGTTGGAAAGCTGTTCCATGACGCCGGTGACCGGGTTCTTTCGCAACGGGTGCTGCGATACGGGGCCTGCGGACCGGGGGTTGCATACGGTCTGCGCGATGATGACGGCGGAGTTTCTGGCGCTGTCGAAGTATTTGGGCAATGACCTGTCAACCTCGCGGCCGGAATACGGGTTTGTGGGGTTAAAGCCGGGAGACAAGTGGTGCCTGTGCGCCGGACGCTTTTTGCAGGCGCATGAGGAAGGGGCGGCCCCATTGGTGCGGTTGGCGGCAACGCATGCGCGGACGTTGGATGTGGTGCCGCTGGAGGTGCTGCAGCTTTACGCGGCGGATTGATTTACGCGACAGATTGGCCGCGCAAGGCGGTTTTGCCGTCAGGGGGCGTTTGGGTGACCGGGCCTTCGCCGATCATATCCTCGATGAACATACTCAGCAGTTGTTGGCGGCCAGCGACGCCCGCCTTGCGGTAGATGGCATTGGTTTGCGATTTGACGGTGCCTTCGGAGGTGTCGCGCAACTGGGCGATTTCGGCGGTGGACATGCCCTTTATCAGGAACACCGAGACATCGCGTTCAGCGAAGGTCAGCCCCCATGCGGCAAAGCGTTCTTCCAGCAGGGTCAGGAAAGCACCGGATGCGCGGCGCAAATCCTCGCGCGCACGGTTGCGCTGGCGCAGGGTGCGCACCAGAAGGAAGGCGCTGATGGACAGGCCCAGAAGCAGGCCGATGGCGGCACCGATCTCGATCAATTCGCGCCCACGCCAGCCGACGGGGGTGGGAAAGAAGCCGATGGCAGAGGAAAGGATATCGAGGATGAAGACAGAGGCACACACAAGCTGCACGATCAACAGCAGGCCGACACCAATTAACCCCGACCAAGGGCGTCCGGACCGCGGTGTCAATCGGTGCCCTCGGCCAGATCACCGGAATCGAGCATGCTGCGTTGGTCAGACATGCCAGCGACTGCGGCCATCGGATCTGTCGTTGGTGCCACAATTGCGGCGGGGGGCTGCAGATCATTGTGATCGCTGCCTTGGCTGTCGGTGTACTTTGGCAGGGTGGCTGCGACAATTTCCGAGGCATGATCGCCCAGAATTTCGCCGGTGCGCCCGTTCAGCACAACTTCGCGCGTTATGGTATCGCGTTGGGCGTTGATGACGATGCGCCCCAGCCAAGTGCGACCGACGGTAATCTCAGTATAGCCCTGTTCACGCAGTTGCACGACAAAGGCATCATAGACCTCGGCCTGCAGGGGAAGGGCGGTCATCAGGGACATGACAATGGCAGTTGTCAGGGTTTTCACGGCTTGCGTCCAGTCTGGTGGGCAGTGGCTGATCTGTGATGTCACAAAACGCCCGCGCAACCAAGGGGGGAAAAGGGGTTCACCGCGCCCCAAGGGGTGCAGATGCGCGGTGAACCAGAAGCTGCGTGTCAGGGACAGACTTTTGCAGCGTTGCCCATTTTGGTGATGTCACAGATGTCGTCGGAGTCACCGCTTTCGGTGCGGTCGACAACGGTTGCTGGCTGGTCGACATTACCACGGAAGTTTTCGCCAACCGGGCGACCGCCGCCATCTGCCAGTGTGGGTGCGACGTTGCAGTCGATGCAATCCTCGGGGCCATAGGGCACGCCAGGTTCGCCACCATCGCCATCATTCATGACGGTCGGGTCGACGGTGCCCTCGTCGCCGCCAAGTTCCTGGCCATCGCCGATACCATCGGTGTTGATCGGATCGATCACTTCAATGCCCGGATCGGTGCCGGGATCGGCATCTTGCGCCATGGCGGGGGCCGAAAACGCAACAGAGCACAGCAGGGCCAGGATCACGCCACTGGTTTTTTCACGATAGGTCATGTTTCACTCTCCAAAACTTCGATGATGCACTGCTGCTGATTTGGCCGTCTTGCAGTGCTTGGATGCAGAAACACCGGCGATTCGGGGTGCGTCTATCAGCGGAGGGTTCATTTGGGGCCAAACCAACGCAGGTTTGATGCGCATGAACCAAAGTTCATGAGGCTGATTGGCCAGTTTGGGCCTTTTCAACGAGATCATCACGCATCAGATCTTCGATGAACAGGCTGAGAAGCTGCGGCCGCCCGGTGACGCCGGCCTTGCGGTAGATGGCATTGGTCTGGGCCTTGACGGTGCCTTCGGATGTGTTGCGCAGGACGGCGATTTCGGCGGTGGACATGCCTTTGATGGCGAAAAGGGCGACGTCACGTTCGGCGGGGGTCAGGCCCCATGCGGTGAGACTTTCTTCGAGCATATCCATGAAGGCACCCGAGGCGCGGCGCAGGCTTTCGCGGGCGGCGTTGCGTTCGTGCAGGGTGCGCCAGAGGGCGATTGCGCCCAACACAAGACCAAGGACCAAGCCGAGGGCGGCGCCCATTTCGATCAGCTCACGCGATTGCCAGGATATCGGCGTGGTGCGCAGGCCAAAGAACGATGACAGGATGTCGGATACAAAAAACACAGCGCAGATCGCCTGCACCAGGAAGATCATACCTATGCCAATGCGTTGGGTCATGCTGCGGCGTGACGATCAGTTGTCATTGCCGCCGTCATCATCCGAGCCACTGTCACCACTGTCTTCAC
>JANNBG010000088.1:0-9275 GCA_031385205.1 Rhodobacterales bacterium | reverse complement strand
GCCATTCTTGAGCAGGAGTTTTGGGCGGCGCAGGCAGCGAATTAAACGTCCTCTTCATCCGCATGGCGGAAACTCAAACTGCAAACCCGTCACCCAAACCTGCGTGCTGCGTCCAGTGCCAGCCCCGTGCCCACCGACCCCAGCATATCCCCCGTCGCAATCCGCACCCCCGGCAGCACGTCGCCCACCAGCGCGCGCAAGGCGGGCAACCCGCTGGACCCGCCCGTCATGAACACCGTGCCGATCTGCGCAGGGCTGACCCCCGCCATCGCCAGCACGCCCTGAATGGTTGATCCGATCCGCACCAGTGGCACCGCCACCGCCGCCTCGAACGCATCACGATGCACCATCGGGTTCGGCCCGCCGGTAAAGCCTGACATCTGCACCCGCGCCACCTCCGCGTCGGAAAGCCCGATCTTCGCCTCCTCCACCGCCATGGCCAGCGCATGCCCGTGCCGGTCGTGCACCACGCGGATCAGCCGATCAATGCGGGCGGGCTCATCCGCCACCAACCGCAATGCCTTCAAATCTGCCGCCGTGCGTTGGGTATAGACAAAGTTGATCCGGTGCCATGTCGCAAGGTCCAGGTAATAATGGTTCGGCATCAACCCCTTACCACCCCCCGTCGGCGTCTTGTACCCCAGATAGGGCATGATGGATGCAAGGCTCAACAGCCGGTCAAAATCCGTCCCGCCCACGCGGATACCGTCATTCGCCAGAATGTCGTCTTCCCGGTGCGCGCGCAAACGCCCCTCAGGCGAAACCCGCACGATCGAAAAATCCGATGTCCCGCCGCCGATATCCACGATCAGTACCAATTCTTCCGCCAGCACAGATTGTTCATACTGCAACGCCGCCGCAATCGGCTCATACTGAAACGCCACATGCTTGAACCCAATCGCCAGTGCGATCTGCTCCAACGTCTCCTGCGCCGCCTTATCCGCCGCCTCATCGCCATCCACAAAATGCACAGGCCGCCCCAAAACTACCGCCGTCGCCTGCACCTGCGCATCCAGCACCGCCTTCAAATGCCGGAAATACCGCGCCACAATATCCCGGAATGACAGCTTCCGGTTGCCCACCTGCGTCCGTTCGCCCAAAAGCGAAGATCCCAGCGTGCTTTTCAACCCCCGCATCAACCGCCCATCATCGCCCGAAACATAAGCCGCCACCGCCGCCCGCCCAAACAGCGCATCGCCATCCGTTTCCCAGAACACCGCCGACGGGATGGTCAGATGCGCCCCCTCCACTGCAATCAGCCGCGCGCCATTGCCATCCGCCAGCGCGATGGTGGAGTTCGAAGTACCAAAGTCGATGCCGCAAGACAGGGTCATGGTCAGGGTCCAGTTGGGGATCGCCGTGGCTACCCCGCACAGCGCGCGGGGTAAAGGGTCATGCCATATCCGCCAGCAGGCGTTCCATGAACCGCTGGCCTGCCGCGAACGCCGCCACCTCCAGATATTCATTCCCCTGATGCGCCTGCGCGATGTTGCCTGGCCCGCAGACCACCGTCGAATAGCCTGCCGCCTGAAAATGCCCCGCCTCCGTGCCGTAACTGACCACATGCAGGCCATTGTCGCCCGTCAGCCGCCGCACCAGTGCCTCGGCCAGACCGTCCGGTTCCGGTGCCAACCCGTTCAGCGTGAAATACACATCCAGATCAATGCCCGTGTGCGGTGCCACCTTTTGCATCTGCGCCGAAACCCGGTCACATTCCGCCTGAAACCGCGCCATCCAGTCACTTGAAGATTCGTCCGGAACCAGCCGATATTCAAACGCAAACCGGCAATCCCCCGCCGTGATGTTATCCGCCGTGCCCCCCACAATCGTCCCCACATGCAGCGTCGTGAACGGCGGGTCGAACAGGGCCGCCATCATCGTGGGCACCCTGCCTTGAATCGCCGCATTCTGGTCATTCGCCCAGCCGATCAGCCGCGCCGCCTCCATCACCGCGCTCACACCCTCTGGCAGCAGCGATGAATGCACCTCATGCCCGCGCACATGCACCTTGATGCCCGCACCCCCCTTATGCGCCGTCACCACCTGCATGCCGGATGGCTCGCCCACAATCACCATGCTCGCCTTCGGCAACACGCCCATCGCGTCGATCAAGGGTGGCGCACCCGTGCAGCCCAGTTCCTCGTCGTAACTTAACGCCAGTTGCAAAGGCCGCGTCAGCCCGCGCGCAGCCCCCGCCACCAGCGCCCAGATCGACAGCGCTACAAACCCCTTCATGTCGCAGGTGCCGCGGCCATAAAGCCGCCCGTCGCGCTCCACCACACGCCACGGGTCCGTCACCCAATCCTGCCCGTCCACCGGCACCACGTCAGAATGGCCCGACAGAATCACACCCCCCGCAATCTGCGGCCCCACATGCGCAAACAGGCCCGCCTTGCTGCGGTCAGGCGACCATTGCCGTGTGGCCGCGATGCCATGCCTTGCCAGATACCCCTCAACCCAGTCGATCAGGCACAGGTTGCTGTCGCAACTGACCGTCGGAAAGGCGACCAGCCTGTCCAATATGTCGCGCGCCGATAGCGGTGCTTGCACCATATCGCCCCCCATACCCGGCAAACTGCTGCGTTCCGCGCCAAACGGCAAGGGCAAGCGATGACCTTTGCCATGACGCAAGGTCAGACCACACAACCCGCTGGACGGATGCGGCAAATCCGGTGCAGCATGGGCGCAACCAAGGCGGGCATCATGCCAAGACCTTGGATTCGATAACGTGGGAGCGTCCATATGCCCGATGGGGCACAGCCCGTCCTTGATGTCAGGGGTCTGAAGACCGTTTTCCGCACGCGTGGCGGCGAAATTCATGCCGTCAACACGGTATCCTTTCATCTGGAACCCGGCGAATTGCTGGGCGTGGTGGGCGAAAGCGGTTCCGGCAAATCGGTCACCATGATGTCCCTGCTGGGTCTTTTGCCATCGCCCCCGGCGGATGTGCGCGCGGGCGAGGTCTGGCTGGGTGGCCGTGATATCCTGAAAATCAGCGTTGATGACCTGCGCGAGGTGCGCGGTGCCAAGGTCGGCTTCGTGTTTCAGGATCCGATGACCAGCCTGAACCCGGTGTTCACCGTCGGCATGCAGATCATGGAACCCCTGCAACAGCATATGGGCATGACACGCGCACAGGCCGAAACCCGTGCGGCAGACCTGCTGGACCTTGTCGGCATCCCTGATCCGCGCAAACGCCTGAAATCGTATCCGCACCAATTTTCCGGTGGCATGCGCCAGCGCGTGATGATCGCCATCGCCCTTGCCTGTGACCCGGAGGTTCTGATCGCGGATGAACCGACCACCGCGCTGGATGTGACCATTCAGGCGCAGATCATTGAACTCGTGAAAGACCTGCGCACCAAACTGGGCATGGCGATTGTCTGGATCACGCATGACCTAGGGGTCATTGCGGGCATCGCCGACCGCGTCATGGTCATGTATGGCGGCCAGATCGTCGAGCAGGCCCCGGTGCGCGAATTGTTCGCCAACCCGCAACACCCCTACACGCGCGCGCTTTTGAAAACGATTCCCAAACTCGGCGGTGTGCGCGATGCTCGCCTGCAAGTGATCAACGGCCAGCCCCCCATCATGATGCAGGCCCCCACTGCCTGCCCCTTTGCGCCGCGCTGTGCGCATGCGTTTGACCGTTGCCGCACGGAAAACCCCCTGCGCCGTGCGATTGACGCAAGCCCCGTTGGGCGCGGGCATGACGTGGCCTGCCATTGGACCCCGGAGGCGCGCGATGCTTGACTCCACGCCGCAGCCACTGGTCCAGGTGCGCGACCTGAAAATGCATTTCCCGATTCACACCGGCCTGCTGCGCCGCCATACCGGCGATGTGAAGGCCGTCGATGGCGTCAGTTTCGATATCATGCAGGGCGAAACCCTTGGCCTTGTGGGCGAATCCGGTTGCGGCAAATCCACCGTCGGCCGCGCCCTGTTGCGCCTGTACGATCCTACATCGGGCACCGTCAGCATCAATGGCACTGACATTGCCACCCTGTCCCCGGAAGCCCTGCGCAAAATCCGCCCGATGATGCAGATGGTGTTTCAAGACCCGCAAGCCAGCCTGAACCCCCGCATGACCCTTGCCCAGATCATTGGCGAGCCTTTGCTGGAACACACCACCGGCGACGCGCCCACCCGTCTGGCCCGCGTGCATGAACTGATGGATCAGGTCGGCCTGAACCGCCGCTTTGACAACCGTTTCCCGCATGAATTTTCGGGTGGGCAGCGGCAGCGTATCGGCATCGCCCGTGCGCTTGCCCTGAACCCCAAATTCATCGTCTGTGACGAACCCATCGCTGCATTGGATGTGTCCATTCAGGCCCAGGTCGTGAACCTGTTGGAGGATTTGCAAGACAGGCTGGGCCTGACCTACCTGTTCATCAGTCATGACCTCTCCATGGTCCGCCACATCGCTGACCGTGTTGCCGTCATGTATCTGGGCCGTATTGCCGAAATCAGCCCGCGCGATGCCCTGTATGCCAAGCCCCTGCACCCCTATTCGGTGGCCCTGCTATCCGCCGTCCCCGAACCCGACCCCGCGCGCGAGGCAAACCGCCGGCGTGTGATCCTGAAGGGTGATGTGCCATCCCCCGCCAACCCGCCAAAGGGTTGCACCTTTTCAACGCGCTGCCCGCAGGTCTTTGACCGCTGCCGGGTCGAACGCCCCGATCTTATCACGGTGGAGGCCGGCCGCATGGTCGCCTGCCACCTTGTCACGCCACAACAACCGCACACGGGGCCTACCCGTGGCACTGAGGCCGTCGAGCCCCTTCAACATGGAGCATTATCATGAAACTGAAATCCGCCCTTCTGGGCGCGGTGGCCCTGGCCTTTACCAGCCCCGCATTCGCCGAACGCGGCACTGATGGCGAGGTCAAGCTGTCCTTCCCGCAGGCCGTGTCCATTCTGAACGCCTATCTGTCCGGCGGCACAAAGGACATCATCGCCGCCAGCATGGTGACAGAGCCCCTTGCCGGGTTTAATGATAAAGGCGACATCTACCCGATCCTTGTGACCGAAATTCCGACGGTCGAAAATGGTGGCATTGCCGCCGATTTCAAATCCGTCACATGGAAGCTGATCCCGGGTCTGTTGTGGTCCGACGGCACACCCGTCACGGCCGATGACGTTGTGTTCACCGCACAATATTGCATGGACCCCGCCGGTGGGTGTGCGCAGGCGTCCAAATTCGCCAGCGTCGCCACAGTCGAAGCGGTTGATCCGCAAACCGTGAAGGTCACCTTCAAGGATGCGCAGCCCAACCCCTTTACCGCCTTTGTCGCCAACCAGTCGCCCATCCTGCAAAAGGCGCAGTTTGCCGCCTGCCTTGGTGCTGCGGCCCCCACCTGCACTGCGCAGAACACCATGCCCATCGGCACCGGCCCGTTCCGTGTGACCGGCTTTACCGTGAACGATACCGTCACGATGGAAGCCAACCCCAACTACCGTGATCCGGCAAAGCCTGCCTTTGCCACAGCCGTCATCAAAGGCGGCGGTGATGCCATGGGCTCGGCCCGGTCTGTCATGGAAACCGGTGAATTCGACTATGCCTGGAACACCCAGATTCCCCCCGACGCACAGGCCGCGATGACCGCTGCCGGCAAGGGTGCATTCGTTGTGGCCTTTGGCACATTGGTCGAACGGATCGAAATGAACCTGACCGACCCGTCAGCAGATTTGGCCGAAGGCGAGCGGTCAACCATCAAACATCCGCACCCGTTCCTGTCCGATATGAAGGTGCGTCAAGCGCTTTCGATGGCCATTGACCGCCAAACCTTGGTCGATGTCGGCTATGGCGCGGGTGGCAAACCCACCTGCAACCTGGTGCCTGCACCGGCCAACTATGCCTCTGACAATACCGGCTGCGTCGCGCAGAACATGGAGGGTGCCAAGGCCCTGCTGGACGAGGCTGGCTGGAAAGACAGCGATGGCGATGGCATCCGTGACAAGGATGGCAAGAAACTGTCGATCCTGTATCAAACCACCGTCAACCCGATCCGTCAGGACTTTCAGGCCCTTGTGAAAAGCTGGTGGAACGAGCTGGGCGTCGAGGTAGAGCTGAAATCAATTGATCCCGGCGTGTTCTTTGGTGGTGATGCGGGCTCACCCGATACCTATCAAAAGTTCTATGCCGACGTGGAAATGTATGCCAACAATTCCGAGGGCACAGATCCGCAGGTCTATCTTGCCAACTATCTGTGCGACAAGATCCCCAGCCCTGATAGCCAGTGGCAGGGCGAAAACGTCAACCGTTTCTGCGACCCCGCCTACGACGCACTGGTCGCAAAACTGGCCGCAACGCTGGACCCCGCAGAACGCGGCACGATCTCCAAACAGCTCAATGACATGCTGACCAAAGACAGCATGACCATTGTGCCCTTGGTGCATCGCGGCACGTTGTCGGCGCATTCCAACACGTTGGGTGGCGTTGCGATCAATGCATGGGATACCGAGCTGTGGAACACCGCAGACTGGTTCCGCGTGAAGTAATCTGACAGGGGGGATGGGCATATTGCCCATCCTACCTGACGCACGCGTAGGATGGGCAATATTGCCCATCTTGCCATAGCTTTGCAATCCCAGCCCGCCCCAGACCCATGACCAAAGGCCCCCCCGCATGCAGAATGACACGCCATGCTGACCTACACGCTGCGCAGGTTGCTGCTGGCCATTCCCACGCTTTTGCTCATCAGTCTGGTGATTTTCCTGATCGTCGATCTTGCCCCCGGCAGCCCGATGTCCGAAATCCCCCTGACTGTCCCCCCAGACGTGCGCCTGCGCATGATCGCCGCCATGGGTGCCGATCAACCCATCTTCGTGCGCTATCTGCTGTGGCTCAAACAGTTTTTCTGGGTGGAACCCGCCTATATCATCGACGGTCATTTCGGCACGCATCTGGCAGGCGGTGCCCAACGCATCCTGTCATGGCAATCGCGCAGCCCGGTGTTTGACATCATCGGTCAGCGCATTCCCCAAACCCTGACTGTGATCGGCACCGCCTATCTGGTTGGCATCCTCATCGCCCTGCCCATCGGCATCTATTCCGCCTACCGCCAGTATTCCTGGTTCGATCAGGCCGGTACCTTCATCGCCATGGTTGGCTTTTCCGTCCCCACCTTCTTTACCGGCGTGCTGTTGATCGTGATCTTCTCCGTCAACCTTGGCTGGTTCCCTTCAGTCTATGACACCACCCTGAATGTCGTGGACTGGCCCACATTCCTCAAACAGGTGCGCCAGATGGTCTTGCCCGTCGCCGTGCTCGCCCTGTTCAACGCCGCTGAAATCAGCCGCTATACCCGCGCCTCCATGCTCGAAAACCTCAGCCAGGATTACGTCCGCACCGCCCGCGCCAAGGGGATGAGCGAACGCACCGTCGTCTTGAAACACGTCCTGCGCAATTCCATGATCCCCGTGGTTACCGTCATCGCGCTCGGCTTGCCGTCGATCTTTGGCGGCGCCATCATCACCGAACAGGTGTTCAAGGTGAACGGCATCGGCGCCGCCCTGATCGGGGCCATCCATGCCAGCGACCTGCCCATGGTGCAAACGCTGACCTTCATCTTTGCCGTGCTGATCGTGTTCTTCAACCTGGTGGCAGACGTGCTCTACGGCATCCTTGACCCGAGGATTCGCTATGACTGATGTGGTTGTGACACCCCCGCGTGGGCCATGGCGTGATGTATGGGATCAGTTCCGCGTGCACAAAGGGGCCATGGCCGGGGCCTTTGTGTTGCTGGCGCTGGTGCTGTTCTGCGTGGTCGGGCCGTTTGTCTGGTGGATCGACGCCAATTTCATCGAACCCGACACCGCCACCATGTTCAAGATGCGCAATCAGCCGTCCAGCTGGGCGCATCCCTTGGGCACCGATCAGCTCAGCCGTGATACGCTGGCCCGCATGATGCAAGGCGGCCGCGTCTCCATCGCCGTGGGGTTGGTGGCCATGCTGGTCGCCATCTTTATTGGTACAACCGTCGGCGTCCTCGCAGGCTATTTTCGCCGCTTGGACGGCCCGTTGATGCGCCTGACCGATCTGTTCCTCGCCCTGCCGCTGCTGCCTTTGCTGCTGGTCATGGTCATGCTGTTCCGCGATGCGATTGCCAGCATCTTGGGGCCAGAGTTTGGCACGTTCCTTTTGATCGTCGGGGCCATCGGGTTGACCAGTTGGATGCAGGCGGCGCGCATCGTGCGGGGCGAGGTGCTCGCGCTCAAGGAACGCGAATTCGTGCTGGCCGCCCGGTCCATCGGCGCCCCACCCCGGCGCATCATCCTGCGGCACATCCTGCCGAATGTGCTGTCCCCCGTGATGGTTGCGGCAACACTGGGCATAGCCACGGCTATCATCACGGAATCCGTGCTGTCGTTCCTGGGATTAGGGTTCCCACCGGATTTCCCGACATGGGGGCGGCTGCTGTATGAAGGCGTCGAATACATGCAGCAATACCCTGCCCGCGTGATGTGGCCGGGGGCCGCAATTTCGCTGACCGTGCTGTCCGTCAACTATATCGGTGATGGCTTGCGCGATGCCTTGGATCCGCGCATCAGGGGGCGATAAGCGTGTCGATTTTTCGCCGAAAAATCATGAATTTTCGCAGAAAATTCGGGCCCTAATCCATATGTTTGCGAATGCGCCGCACCATCAGCCACACGCCCAGAATGACCAGCGGCGTCAGCAGCGCCAAAGTCATGCCATGGCTTAGCCCAAACTGCTTTTCCGCCACCGGATAGGCCGCATAGCCCGCCAGATTGACCGCATAATAACTGATCGCCACCGTCGACAGACCTTCCACCGTGCGTTGCAGCCGCAGTTGCAAATCCGCCCGTTTATCCATGCTTTCCAGCAGCTTCTGGTTTTGCGATGACCGTTCCACATCCACCCGTGTGCGCAACAATTCTGCCGCCCGCGTCGCGCGCTCCGCCATGCCCCGCAGCCGCGCCTCGGCCGATTTTACCGTGCGCATCGCCGGGTCATAGCGCCGCATCATGAATTCGCCAAAGGTCTGCCGTCCACCCACGCGCACTTCACGCAACACCTCGATCCGCTGGTTCACAATCGCCTCATAGGCCCCCGTCGCCCCAAAGCGGAAGGAATACTTCACCGCCAGACTTTCCAGTTCTGCCGAGATTTCCAGCAATTCATGCAGCGCCTCTTCCGGCCGCCCTTCCGCCCGGTCCAACCCCGACACCAGGCCTGACAATTTCGGGTCCAACACATTGAGCCGCGAAGATAAATCCCGTGACCGGATCAGCCCCAGCATCGACATCGC
>JANNBG010000084.1:0-12410 GCA_031385205.1 Rhodobacterales bacterium | reverse complement strand
AAGACAATAAAGGGTGAATTATGGCGCAGAAAAGGAAAGACCCGGACATCTGGCGATGCACGGGTCTGGCCTTGGATCATGTTTTGCAGATCAATAGCGGTAGTGTTCCGATTTGAACGGGCCTTCGACCTTGACGCCGATATAGTCGGCCTGATCCTTGCGCAGTTCGGTCAGCTTGACGCCGATCTTCTTCAGGTGCAGGCGGGCGACCTTTTCATCCAATGCCTTGGGCAGGATGTAGACGCCGGGCTGATAGTCACTGCCCTTGGTCCACAGTTCAATTTGCGCGAGAACCTGATTGGTGAACGAGGCGGACATCACGAATGACGGGTGGCCCGTTGCATTGCCAAGGTTCAACAGACGCCCTTCGGACAGCAGGATGATGCGATTGCCGGACGGCATTTCGATCATATCGACCTGGTCCTTGATGTTGGTCCATTTGTGGTTTTTCAGGGCGGCGACCTGAATTTCATTGTCGAAATGGCCGATATTGCCGACGATGGCCATATCCTTCATCTCACGGATATGTTCGATGCGGATGACATCGCGGTTGCCGGTGGTGGTGATGAAGATGTCGGCAGAGGCCACGACATCTTCGAGCAGCACGACCTCGAACCCGTCCATTGCAGCCTGAAGCGCGCAGATCGGGTCAACTTCGGTGACCTTTACGCGGGCCCCAGCACCTTGCAGGGAGGCAGCGGAGCCTTTGCCGACATCGCCGTAACCGCAGACGACGGCAACCTTGCCGGCCATCATGGTATCAGTCGCACGGCGGATGCCATCGACGAGGGATTCCTTGCAGCCGTATTTATTGTCGAATTTCGATTTGGTGACAGAGTCGTTCACGTTTATCGCGGGGAAGGGAAGCTGGCCCTTCTTGTGCAGATCATACAGGCGGTGGACGCCTGTGGTGGTTTCCTCAGAGACGCCTTTGATGTCTGCACGGGTCTTGGTGAACCAGCCAGGGCTTTGGGTCATGCGTTTGTGAATTTGGACCTTGATCACTTCCTCTTCTTCGGACTGCGGCACGGGGATGATATCTTCACCCGCCTCGGCACGCGCGCCCAGCAGAACGTAAAGCGTGGCATCACCGCCGTCATCGAGGATCATATTGGCGCCTTCGGGAAACATGAAGGAGCGGTCGAGGTAATCCCAATGTTCGGTCAGGGTCTGGCCCTTGATGGCGAACACGGGCGTGCCACCGGCGGCAATGGCAGCGGCGGCATGATCCTGCGTGGAAAAGATGTTGCAGGATGCCCAGCGCACGTCTGCGCCAAGGGCTGTCAGCGTTTCGATCAGCGCGGCGGTCTGGATCGTCATGTGCAGGGAACCGACAATGCGCGCGCCTTTCAGCGGTTTTGACGCGCCAAATTCCTCGCGAAGGGCCATCAGCCCCGGCATTTCGGTTTCGGCGATGGTCAATTCTTTGCGCCCGAATGCGGCCAGCGCGATGTCCTTGACGATGTAATCCTGCGGCATGTGCCGGACTCCTTTACCCTTGGTTGAGCGGGGAGGTATCACGCTGGGCCGTAAGGGCCAAGGGGGGCGATTGTCGCTGTCTTAGTCGGTGAAGAGCGCGACATAGGAATCATACCTGAAAACGCGGTTACGTTTGTTTCCTGTGATCTCGGAGACCAGTTCAAGTTCCATGAGCCGGTCCGTCAGCGTGTTCGCGGCCTGTGACGAAATCCCCAACAGGTCAGACACAGTAGCGACCGTAAATATCGGTCTTTGGTAAAGAGATTCCAGCAGTTTCAGCCCGTTTGCCGTGCCACGACCTAAATGGTCGATCAGCGCTTGCCTGTGCGCCTCGCGCATCTGGACAATTTTGCGTGAGGTTTCGACGGCTTCATTCGCGACCTCCGTCACACCTGTCAAAAAGAACTTGAGCCAGCTTTCCCAGTCACCCGTATCGCGCACTGATTGAAGAAGGTCATAGTACCTGCTGCGATGCCGCTTCATGTAATGCGACAGGTACAGCACGGGTTTCGCCAGCACCTTCTGCTGGCATAAGCAAAACGTGATAAGCAACCGCCCCATGCGGCCATTCCCGTCAAGAAAGGGATGCAGTGTTTCAAATTGTGCGTGGATCAGGCCCAACCGCAAAAGCAGTGGGACGTTATCTTGGGCGTGCAGATAGCTTTCTAACGCACCAAGAAGCCTCGGCAAGTCTGTCGGCGCGGGCGGCACGAAGGTTGCGTCCTTGAGCGTCGCACTCTGTGGTCCGATCCAGTTTTGACTACGGCGGAATTCGCCGGGTGTTGCGTGCCGACCCCGGACGCCCTGCATCAGCCGCGCGTGAATTTCGCGGATAAGCCTGAGCGACATTGGCAGCGTCTGGAGCCGGTCAAGACCGTGGTTCAGCGCAGCGACATAGTTCAGGATTTCTTCCGTATCGTCCGGTCGGGTCGGATTGAACAACTGCGCCTCAACCTCGAGAACGTCACCAAGGGATGCCTGCGTGCCTTCGATCTGCGATGATAGGACTGCCTCTTTGCGCACATACATAAACACGAAATGTTTGGCATTTGGCAAAGCTTCGATAGACCCGTCCAGCCGTCCCAAGGCCCGGTCAGCCGCTGACAGCAGCATCTGCATCTCGTCGTCAATCTCTATTGAAGGGCTAGGTGGCAGGTCATGTGGCAGAAATGCAGCGTATCCTTCGATCTGTCCTATGTAGCGCCCACTTTCACGCTTCATATGGGAAGCCCATCCTTATCTTCTTGCTCTATAGTCAACCTTACGGAGTCAAGGATCACACCCGCGCTCTATAATCAAGTTGTGCTTGATTATGGCCTGCGGCCATAGGCAGTATGGCAGTATGTAGGTTAACATGATGACGTGAGGTCCGAAATTTGAAACAACCACGCGCATGGCAACGGATGCTTTCAGGGCGCAGGCTTGATCTGCTGGACCCGACCCCGGTGGATATCGAGATCGAGGATATCGCGCATGGGCTGGCCTTTGTGGCGCGCTGGAACGGGCAGACGCGCGGTGATTGGCCCTATTCGGTGGCGGAACATTCGCTGCTGGTGGAACAGATCTTTGCCCGCGCAGGCGACCGGCCCGCCAAATGGTGCTTGGCCGCCTTGCTGCATGACGCGCCGGAATATGTGATTGGCGATATGATAAGCCCGGTGAAATCGACCGTGGGGCCCGGATATGGCGAGATGGATTTGCGCCTGACCGCAGCGGTGCATTTGCGCTTTGGCCTGCCGTCTGTTTTACCGGTGGCCGTGAAGAAAGCCATCAAGGTGGCAGATAAGGTGTCCGCATGGCTGGAGGCCGTGCAAATTGCAGGTTTCAGTGAGGCGGAGGCGGATCGCTTGTTTGGCAGGCCTGATCGGCAATTACTGACCGGGCTTGCCATTAAATTGCGTCCGCCCGCAGTAGTGCGGGCAGACTTTGTTGCACGGCACAGCGCATTGCTGGCCGCCTGCGATTAGATTGACAGATCAGCTGGTGATTTGCCAGCCGCCAAGGCTGCTGCAAACCAGCGCGGCTTGCGGCCACGGCCTGACCATGTATCCGACGAATCTGCCGGATTGGCGTATTTCGCCACGGCCGGGCTGCGCTTGCGCGGCACCGATGCGCCCGTCAGTTCGGCCCAGGAAAAGCCCATTTCGCGGGCTTTTTCTTCAAGCGCCGCAATGGCTTCTTTCTTTTTACGATCTCCGAATTCGGCGATTGCCTTGCCAACCTGGCCATGCAGTTCCCTGAGCTCTTTGAGGCTCATTCCATTCAAATGATGTGACACGATTGTATCCTTTCAGCGTGTGATGTTGTCCCGGATACGCCCAAAGTTTGATTAGCACAAGATTGCCAATTACTTTGGGCTGCGCTTGGCAAGAATACGCTGCAACGTACGACGGTGCATGTTCAATCGACGCGCCGTTTCAGAGACATTGCGGTCACACATTTCGTACACCCTTTGTATATGTTCCCACCGGACGCGATCTGCGCTCATTGGGTTTTCGGGTGGCAATGGCAGGACCTCACCCCGCGCCAAAAGGGCATGGGTGATGTCATTGGCATCAGCGGGTTTAGACAAGTAATCGATGGCACCGATTTTCACGGCGGCTACGGCGGTTGCAATTGCGCCATAACCGGTCAGCACCACAATGCGGCAATCCGGCCTGCGTTCGCGCAACAGTTCCACCACGTCAAGCCCATTGCCATCCTCCAGCCGCAAATCAACGACGGCATAGGCAGGGGGGCGGCTGGTGGCGATGGCGCGACCGGCAGCCACGCTTTCCGCCGTTTCTGGCACAAAGCCGCGCTTTTCCATCGCCTTGGCCAAACGCTTGACAAAGGGGTCATCATCATCGACCAACAGCAGGCTGCGATCGGCGCCAAGGTCGATGTCCAGACCGTCATCCATTTTTGGTGTCCTCTTCTTTGAGCGGGACTTAGCGCGAATTGGCGAAGGTCAAACTTGCCGTCAAGTGACTGGGGCGGCTTGCAGGAAACAGGCGACGCGGTCAGCCATTGCCTCGGGTGTTGTTTCGCGGTCAAAGAAATCGGCAAAGCCCGTTTCAGGCAGGACCAGATAGGTCAGCACAGAATGGTTCATCATGTAGAATTCGGCGTCGTCGCCTTGTTTCTGGTAGAACGTGCGATAGGCCTTTGACGCCACATCCACCTGTTCGGGTGTGCCGGTCAGGGCGATCATATTGGGGTGAAAGTTCGCGGCATAGTCGGCCATGACGGGCAGGGTATCACGCGCGGGGTCAATGGTGATGAAAACGGGGTTCACGTCAAAGCCCTTGGTTTTGAGAATATCCACGGCCTGCCCGTTGCGGGCATTGTCCAGCGGGCACACGTCAGGGCAGAAGGTATAGCCGAAGTAGACCAAGGCGGGTTTGGTAAAGACCTGCTTATCGGTGACCGTCTTGCCGGTTTGATCGACCAAGGTGAAGGGCCCGCCAATATCACCCGCGACTTGCCCAGCGCGACAATCATCGGCGGATTTCGGTTTGGCAAAGGTGACGTAAAGCGCCGATCCCCCGATCAGCGCGCCCATGATGACAGCGGCGGACAGTGCGGCAAAGCGGGCCATGGGAACATCCTTTGGGTCAGCCGCGACAGGATTGATTGCGCGGTTCAGGGTGATGGCATAGCAGAGTTGCAGCATGGCAGAAAAGGGCACGCTTGCATGACAGTTGCAAACCTCTGGTTTCCCACGCGTGATACGCATAGCGAATGGGTGCGGTTGCGCACGCTGATCCTGGTGCGCTGGATGGCGATTGGCGGGCAACTGGCGGCGATTGCGGTGGTTGACCGGGTCTATGACATCCAGTTTGCGACGGGTTTGTGCTATCTGGCCGTGGGCGCGGCTGTGATCGTGAACCTGATGTCGATGTTCCTGTATCCGGAAAGCAAACGTCTGTCTGATACAGAGGCGATGCTGATGCTGCTGTTTGATCTGTCGCAACTGGCCTTTCTGATCTTTTTGACGGGTGGATTGACCAATCCATTTGCGTTGCTGATCGTGGCACCTGTGACGATCTCATCCTCGGCCCTGCAATTGCGGACGACGCTTATTCTGGGGGCTCTTGCGATTGCCTCTGTGTCAGTCATCGCGTTTTTCAATGTGCCGTTGCGGTTTGCGGATGGCACGTTGCTTTCGGTACCTTGGGTGTTCACGGTGGGTTTTTGGGCGGCGATTGTGGTGGGAATTCTGTTTTTGGGTCTGTATTCGCGGCGCATTGCGTTAGAGATGCGGGCGATGTCGGATGCGTTGCTGGCCACGCAAATGGCCTTGGCGCGCGAACAGAAACTGACGGATTTGGGCGGGGTCGTGGCCGCTGCGGCACATGAGTTGGGCACGCCACTGGCCACGATCAAGCTGGTGAGTACAGAGTTGATGTCTGATCTGCAGGACAAGCCGGACCTGCTGGATGACGTAAAGCTGATCCGCGATCAGGTGGATCGGTGCCGTGATATTTTGCGTGGCATGGGGCGGGCGGGCAAGGATGACCTGCAATTGCGACAAGGCCCGCTGGAATCGGTGCTGAAAGAAGCAGCGGAGCCGCATGTGGCGCGGGGCAAGGTGGTGAAGTTTGCCACGCAGCCCGCGCCGGGTGCGAGCGACCGGCAGCCAACCATCCTGCGGTCGCCCGAGGTGGTGCATGGCCTGCGCAATCTGGTGCAGAACGCGGTGGATTTTGCGCGCGGCACGGTGTGGGTGGATGCGGAATGGACGGATCGCACGATCACGGTGCGCATCGTGGATGATGGCGAGGGCTATCCGGCACAGGTACTGGGGCGTATTGGCGACCCGTTTGTGCGGTCGCGGCGGTTGGACCAAATCATTGGTGCGCGGCCAGAATACGAAGGGATGGGATTGGGCCTGTTCATCGCCAAGACGCTGCTGGAACGGTCTGGGGCCGATCTGACATTTGCCAATGCGGCCGACCCGTTCATGGCAATCGAGGACAGGCCCGAACGCTGTGGGGCGATTGTGCAGGTGGTCTGGGCGGCAGAGCGGTTGACGGCACCGCCGAACATGACGAGCGGCAAGAACCAGCAGTTTATCTGAGCATATGTGAGCCTAGTCTGGCGGAAACTGCGAGAGCCTATCCAACAGATGGCGCAGTTGTGCGGTGTTGTCAGCGCCGAACCACGCGTCAATGTCGGCGGCCACTTGCAGGCTTTCTGGCGTGGCGGATGCGATCAGGGCAAGGCCCCTTGGCGCGATGGTCAGCGTCAGGCGGCGGGCATCAGCGGGGTTCTTTGCGACAGCAATCAAACCCTGTTCCACCAGTGCCTTGATCATCCGCGTCAGTGATGGGGCCAGAATATTGGCGCGCGTGGCCAGTTCTGTGGCATCCATCGTATCCATTTCGGCCAACACGCGGATGACCCGCCATTGCTGTTCATTGATGCCGTGCCGCGCCAAGACCGGGCGAAAGCGCGCCATGACCGCCTCACGCGCACGCAGCAGGGCCATGGGCAGCGACTTTTGCGTATCGCCGGGGGTTTGGGTTGGTGCAGTCATGGGGTGATGTCACACGACACGCGCCCTTTAGACAAGACTTGACGCATGGGCCGTGTTTTCGTTAACAAGTTAAGTATAGGAACCGCCATGCCACATCTGACCATCGCATACTCTGCCAATCTGCCCGCCGATCATGTGGGCTGGGCCTGCACGGCGTTGCACAAGGTTCTGGCAGCAGATGGTGCGTTTGAACTGGGTGCAATCCGGGTGCGGGCCGTGCGCTGTGATATCTATGACATTGCAGACAGGCATCCTGACAATGCCTTTGTGGCAATGACGTTGCGGATCGGGGCGGGGCGCAGCAAGGCAGACAAGCAGCGTATCGGTGGTGCATTATTGGCTATGTCAGAGACTGTTTTCGCTGAACGGCTGTCGCAACCGCACTTTGCGCTTTCGCTGGATATTGTGGAAAACACGCCTGAATTCAGCTGGAAAGCCAATAGCATTCATCCGCGTTTGCGCGCGGCGAAGGGGGCAACATGACGGCGCTTTCTGACAACCTGGTACGGGCCACGGCCTATCTTGCGCCGTTTCAAGCGGGCGTTTTGAACCACATCAACGGGCAGGCGCGTGCGGCTGTTTCAGGGCGGGTATTTGAGACGCTCTCGCCGATGGACGGTGCGGTTCTGGCACGGGTGGCACGCAGTGATGCAGCGGATGTGGATGCAGCAGCGCGGGCGGCGCAGGCGGCGTTTCCGGCATGGGCGGCGATGACAGGGGCGGATCGGCGGGCGGTTTTGCACGGCATTGCCGATGGCATCGTGGCACGGGCCGAAGAGATTGCCTTTGTGGAATGCATGGATACGGGGCAGGCCTTGCGGTTCATGTCCAAGGCCGCCTTGCGCGGGGCGGAGAATTTCCGGTTCTTTGCCGACCGCGCACCGGAGGCGCGCGATGGCAAGACACTGCAGGCGCCGGGGCAGGTGAACATCACGTCGCGGAAACCCATCGGGCCAGTGGGCATCATCACGCCGTGGAATACGCCGTTCATGCTGTCGACCTGGAAAATCGCGCCTGCTTTGGCCGCAGGCTGCACGGTCGTGCATAAACCGGCGGAGTTTTCGCCGCTTTCGGCCAGCCTGCTGGTGCAGATTGCGGAAAAGGCGGGTCTGCCTGCGGGGGTGTGGAATGTGGTGCATGGTTACGGCGAGGATGCGGGGCGGGCGGTGACGGAGCATCCGTTGATCTGCGCGATCAGCTTTGTGGGCGAGACGGGCACGGGCCGCCGGATCATGGCGCAGGGGGCGGCGACGCTGAAACGGGTGCATTTCGAACTGGGGGGGAAGAATCCGGTGATTGTGTTTGCGGATGGGGATCTTGACCGGGCGGTGGATGCGGCGGTTTTCATGATCTATTCGTTGAATGGGGAGCGTTGCACATCATCAAGCAGGCTGCTGGTGGAGGCATCTGTTTATGATGCGTTTTGTGCGCGCGTGGCTGCGCGAGCAAAGGCGATTGTGGTGGGGCATCCGTTGGACCCGGCCACGGAAATGGGGCCGCTGATCCACCCGGAGCATGAGGCGAAGGTGCTGTCTTATTTCGACATCGCGAAGGGTGAGGGGGCGGTGATTGCGGCGGGCGGAGCAAAGGTGGCGGGCGCGGGGTGTTATGTGCAGCCGACACTGATCACAGGCGCGCGGAATGATATGCGGGTGGCGCAGGAAGAGATTTTCGGGCCAGTGCTGGTGGCCATTCCCTTTGCAGATGAGGACGCGGCTGTGCGGGTGGCGAATGAAGTGGACTATGGGTTGGCGGCGTATCTGTGGACGCATGACGTGACGCGGGCGTTTCGGGTGTCTGATGCGCTGGAGGCGGGGATGGTCTGGGTCAATTCAGAAAACGTGCGGCATCTGCCGGCCCCCTTTGGCGGGGCAAAAGACAGCGGCATCGGGCGTGATGGCGGCGATTGGTCGTTCGATTTCTATATGGAGACGAAGAACGTGGCCTTTGCGACCGTGGCCCATGCCATTCCAAAACTGGGGAGGCTGTGATGCTGCCCGCGCCGACACTTTACCCGCCGTTCAATGTGGTGCGCCTGTCGCATGTGGAATTGGTGGTGACGGACCTTGCCGCGTCACGCGCGTTTTATGAAGTGACGCTGGGGTTGCAGGTGACGTCTGCGACGGCGGATCGCCTGACGTTTCGGGCGATGGAGGAGCGGGGGCATCATTGCCTGATCCTGACGCGGGGGATTGATCCGGCCTGTGTGGCGCTGGGGTTCCGGGTGTATGATGACGCGGATTTGGACAGGGCGGCGGCGTGGTTTGCAGCACAAGGGCGGCATGTGCAATGGGTGGACCGCGCACATCAAGGGCGGACGCTGGCAACAACGGACCCGTTTGATGTGCCGCTGGAGTTTCATGCGGCGATGGATCGGTTGCCGCCGATACATCAACAATACAGTCTCTATCGTGGCGTAAAACCCCTGCGGATCGACCATTTCAACACGTTTTCGCCGGATGTGGATGCGTCGGTGGCGTTCTGGTGTGCCATGGGTTTCCGCGTGACGGAATACACGCAGGATGACGTATCAGGGCGAATTTGGGCGGCGTGGATGCACAGGAAGGGCGGCGTGCATGACATGGCCTTTACCAATGGCACGGGGCCACGTTTGCACCATCTGGCGTTCTGGGTGCCGACACCGATCAACATCATTGACCTGCTCGATCTGATGGCGACGACGGGGTATGTGGCGAATATCGAACGCGGGCCGGGGCGGCATGGCATTTCGAACGCGTTTTTCCTGTATGTGCGCGACCCGGACGGCCACCGGGTGGAGATGTACTGTTCGGATTATCAGACGGTGGACCCGGATCATGAAGCCTTGAAGTGGTCCTTGACGGACCCGCAGCGGCAAACGCTGTGGGGGGCACCAGCGCCGCGCAGCTGGTTTGAGGAGGGGACGGTGTTTGCGGGTGTTGCGCCGGTTGCGGCGACGTTGGCGGCAACCCCGATTGTGGCACCATGAGGTTTTGCAGTTTTGAGCATCAGGGGCGGGCGTCCTGGGGGATGGTGACGGATCAGGGGATCATTGATCTGGCGGGGCGCACGGGGTTTGCGACGCTGCGGATGGCGATTGCAGGGGGGGATTTGCAGGAAATTTTGCAGAAATTTCGGGGCATGGTGGATTTCAGTGTTGACGACATCACCTATGCCATTCCAATTCCTGACGCGGAAAAGATCATCTGCGTGGGGGTGAACTATCCTGATCGCAATGCGGAATATAAGGATGGGCAGGATGCGCCGCCTTATCCATCACTGTTCATGCGGACGGCGCGATCCTTTGTGGGGCACGGTCAGCCGATTCTGCGGCCACCGGAAAGTGCGCAGTTCGACTATGAGGGCGAGGTTGTTTTGATCGTCGGCAAAGGTGGCAGGCGCATTCCGAAAGATCAGGCTTTAGGGCATATCGCTGGCCTTAGTCTGGCGAATGAGGGCACAGTGCGCGATTGGGTGCGGCATGCCAAGTTCAACGTCACGCAGGGCAAGAATTGGGATGCGTCGGGGGCGATGGGGCCGGATATGTGGCTCTATGCTGGCCAAATGGGGCTTGATCTGGCAACGCGGGTGAATGGGGAAGTACGCCAGCAAGACAATACGGATCGGATGATCTTTGATTTTGCCTATCTCATTTCTTACATCAGCACCTTTACCACGCTTGCCCCCGGCGACATGATCCTGACGGGCACGCCGACAGGTGCAGGCGCGCGGTTTGATCCGCCAAAGTGGCTGGTGCCGGGGGATGTGGTGGAGGTATCGGCGACAGGTCTGGGCACCTTGCGCAATGTGGTGCGGGACGCATGACACCCGCGCAGATCAGCGCCGCTGCGGATACGCTGTTTCAGGCGGAACAGGCACGGCAGCAGCGTGGGCTCATCTCGGTCGCACATCCGACAGCCACAATGGATGATGCCTATGCCATTCAGGCGGCATTTGTGGCGCGCAAACAGGCGCTAGGTGACGAGCAGATCGGTTGGAAAATCGGGCTGACATCCCGGGCGATGCAGATGGCGCTGGGGATTGATATCCCGGATTCGGGCGTGCTGTTGCAAAGCATGGTATTTGCAGATGGCGCGACGGTCGCCAAGGGCCATTTCATTCAGCCGCGGGTGGAGGCGGAGATTGCCTTTGTCATGCGCACAAGCATTTCCGGCGATGTGACGGTTGATGACGTGTTGGCGGCAATTGACCATGTCTGCCCCGCCTTGGAAATTCTGGATACGCGCATCCTGCGGGCGGACGCTGCCACGGGCCGTGCGCGTACGGTGGTGGATACGATCAGCGATAATGCGGCGAATGCAGGCATTGTGCTGGGCGCACAGCGGCACAGGCCGGATGCGTTCGACCTGCGCTGGGTGGGGGCGATTGTGACGCGCGATGGTGTGGTTGAGGAGACAGGTTTGGGTGCAGGTGTGTTGGGCGACCCGGTCTTGGGTATTGTGTGGCTGGCGCGCAGGCTGGCGCAATATGGCCAGCGGATCGAGGCGGGGCAGGTGATTTTGTCGGGCAGTTTCATCCGGCCCGTTGAATGCCCGCGCGGAAGCGATATCCATGCCGATTTCGGCAGTTTCGGTGCGGTATCCCTGCGCTTTGCCTGACCGGGAAATGTCGCTTTCCGGCAGCTAAACGCAGAAATCCCCGCTAGGCTGACCCCAGCCCAAGAGGATGCCATGACCACAGACCCCCTGCTGCAGCCCTATCAGTTGAAGCATCTGACGCTGCGCAACCGCATTATGACGACCAGCCATGAACCGGCCTATCCCGAAGACGGCATGCCGAAGGATCAATACAGGCTTTACCATCTGGAACGCGCCAAGGCAGGGGTTGCGCTGACCATGACGGCAGGGTCGGCGACGGTATCGCGCGACAGCCCGCCGGTGTTCAACAACGTGCTGGCCTATAAGGATGAGGTGGTGGGCTGGATGCGCCGCCTGACCGATGACTGCCATGAGGCGGGGGCGGCGGTGATGATCCAGCTGACTCATCTGGGCCGCCGTACCCATTGGGCCAAGGGTGACTGGCTGCCGGTTGTGGCCCCTGGTCCCGGTCGGGAACCGGCGCACCGGGCCTTTCCCAAGGTGATCGAAGACTTTGAAATTGCCCGGATAATCACTGACTACGCCGATGCCGCCGAACGGATGAAAGCTGCGGGCCTCGATGGCGTCGAGTTCGAATGCTACGGCCATCTGATGGACCAGTTCCTGTCACCGCTGACCAACCAACTTGCCGCCCCCTATGGCGGATCGTTCGAAAATCGGGCCCGCTTTGCGATGGATGTGCTGGAAGCCTGCCGCAAACGGGTTGGGCCGGGGTTCCTGCTGGGCGTCCGCTACACCGCTGATGAGGTCGAACAGGGCGGCATCACTGCCGACGAAGGCGTTGCCATCGCACATAAATTCAAACAATCCGG
>JANNBG010000074.1:0-6269 GCA_031385205.1 Rhodobacterales bacterium | reverse complement strand
CAGGTGATGGACCTTTCCGCCTCGGATTTGGCACGTTTGGTTGCAGCACGGCAGGTGGCGCCGTCAGAGGTGATGGCGCAGTATCTGGCACGACTGGCGCTGCGCAACCCGGCGATCAATGCGATTGTGTCGGGGCGGGATGCGGATGATCTGATGCGGCATGCGCGCGCGATGGATGATGCGCCGCATCAGGGCTGGCTGCATGGCATGCCCTTTGCGGTGAAGGATCTGGTGGCGACGAAGGGGATCAGGACGACCTGGGGATCACCGCTATTTGCGGACCATGTGCCGGTGCGCGATGACCTTCTGGCGGCACGGATGCGGGCGGCAGGGGCGATCTTTGTGGGCAAGACCAATACGCCGGAATGGGGGCACGGGTCACACAGTTTCAACCCCGTGCATGGGGTGACGCGCAATCCCTATGACCCAAGTCGCACGGCGGGCGGGTCATCCGGCGGGGCGGCGGCGGCGCTGGCGGTGCGCATGGTGCCGGTGGCGGATGGGTCGGACATGATGGGCAGTCTGCGCAACCCGGCGGCGTTCTGCAATGTCTACGGGTTCAGGCCCAGTTACGGGTTGGTGCCCAGTGATGCCGAGGGCGATACGTATCTGGCCACGCTGGCCACCGAAGGCCCGATGGGGCGCAGCGTGGAGGATGTGGCACGGCTGTTATCCGTGCAGGCGGGCGTGAACCCAGAGGTGCCCTTTGGGCGCGAGACGCAGGCGTTTGGCGCGTTGCCGGATATCGACATCAAGGGCAAACGCATCGGCTGGCTGGGCGATTGGGGTGGCGCTTATCCCTGCGAGCCGGGCATCCTCGCGCTGTGCGAAAGCGCCTTGCAGGTTTACACCGACATGGGTGCCGTCGTCGAATCCGTCGCCCCGCCATACCCCGCCGAAAAGCTGTGGCATGCGTGGATGATCTTGCGCGCCATGCTGAACGCGGAAGGCAAACGTGCCATGTATGATGACCCTGTCAGGCGCGCCCGGATCAAACCCGAAACCATCTGGGAAATCGAACAGGGCCTGCACCTGACCGCCCAATCCATTCATGCCGCCAGCACCATCCGGTCCCGCTGGTATGCCCATGCCGCCCGCCTTTTTACGCGCTACGACGCGCTGGTCATGCCCACCGCCCAAGTCTGGCCCTTTCCGGTGGAATGGCGCTGGCCACAAGCGATCAACGGCAAACCCATGGACACCTATCACCGCTGGATGGAGGTTGTCGTCCCCGTCAGCCTGATCGGCCTGCCCTCCCTCAACATCCCCATCGGCTTTGGCAATCAGGGTCTGCCCATGGGCATGCAGGTCATTGGCCCCATGGGGACAGATGCAAAAGTGCTGGCCATGGGCCATGCCTATCATCTGGCCACCGACTGGCCCGGCCAAAGGCCACCCTTGCAGGTCTAAGGCCCGCGCTTTACGCATCAGGCGCAACGAATGGGGCATCTGAGTGCGACTTTACCGGATCATCATGGCGCTGGCTTTGCCCTTTCTTGCGCTGGCCACGGCATTCGGTCGCTGGCCACGCGGCGCACTGGCCGAACGGCTGGGGTTTGTGACCGCCACCAAGGGCAGCATCTGGGTGCATGCGGCAAGCGTGGGTGAGGCTGCATCCGTGCGCGGCATCATCGCAGAACTGGCCAGGGACACGCCCGTGTTCATGACCGTGAACACCGCCACAGCCCGCGCTATCGTCACAGGCTGGGGCAATGTGCAGGCGGCACTTGCCCCCTTTGATACCGCAGGTGCCACCGCACGCGTGATCACGCGGGTGCAGCCCTGTGCCATGGTCATCGTGGAAAACGAGCTTTGGCCCGCCCGCATGGCGGCAGCGGCAGGCGCGCGCATGCCCATCATCGTCCTGGGCGCGCGCATGTCGGCCCGGTCTGCCCGGCGCTGGGGCATGGCGCCCAGGATGATGGCACGGATGTTGGGGCAACTGGCCTATTTGTCGGCCCAGGACGCCGCGTCAGAGGCGCGCTTGGTGGCCTTGGGCCTGCCTGCCCGCATGTTGGGCCCGCAGGTGAACCTGAAGGCCTTCGTTGCCGCCACCGATGCCGCACAAGGCCCCGTGCCCCGCACCCGCTGCATCCTCGCCGCCTCGACGCATGATGGCGAAGATGCGGCCATCCTGCAGGCCTTCACGGCCGCACGCGCGCAATTTGACCTGCTGATCCTCGCCCCACGCCACCCAAAGCGCGGTGATGCCGTGGCAAAGCTGATCACAGCCGAAGGTTTGTCCTATGCCAGACGCACCAAAGGCGATGCACTGACCGCAGACACGCCCGTCTATCTGGCCGACACGCTGGGAGAGATGCCGCTGTGGTACGCCATGGCCGGTGTCACCATCGTCGGCGGCAGCTATGCCAACCATGGTGGCCATACGCCTTTTGAACCCACTGCCGCCGGGTCCGCCATCATCCACGGGCCCCATGTTGCCAACTTTGCCGAAATCTACGCCGCATTGGATGCCGCAGGCGCAGCTGTCACGGGCGATCTGACGCAGGCCCTGCTGACCATGACGCCTGCGCGGCAAACGGCACTGGCCACCGCAGCACGCGCGATACTGGTGCCGCAGGGCGATATGGGCGCGCTCATCGCCGTCATCCGCAAACTGGCCGCACACCGCGTTTAACCCAGCGGATAGCTCGCCAGCGCATCATAGCGTGGCCCCGGATACGAGCGGTACAGCACCACTTCGCGCACCGCAAAAGGTTCCGTCCGAAACCCGCCGCTGTCCGCAATCGCCCGTTCCAGCCGCATGATGATGTCGGGCGCAGGCACATGAAACCGCCCCAGCGTCACATGCGGCACATAGTTTGCCGCCGGGATCACCGCCCCCGCCCTGCGCGCCAGATGTGCCACCTTCGCCTGCAGCCCTGCCAGCGCCTCCGATGGCATCACGCAGGCATGCACTGACCGCGGTTTCGCATGCCCGAAATGCCCCAACCCATGCAGTTGCAGATCAAACGCCCCAACGCGCAGGCCCAGCAGCGCCTCATGCACGCCTTCCAGCACGCCGTCCGGCACCTCGCCCAGAAACGCCAGCGTGATGTGAAATGTCTCGGGTGGCAGCGTATTGGGCAGGGGCAGCAAAAACTGCTGTACGGCCAGATGCGCGCGCACATTGGCCGGGATATCAAGGGCAAGGAACGTGCGCATCATCGCGCCTTGAGATACGCTACGCCCTCGCGGATGTCAGCCCTGACAGCGCCTTCGCGCGGCGCATCGCGCAACGTCGTCAGCATATGGGTGCCGGGCACACCCTGCCGTCCCCATGACAACCCCGCCAACACCTCTTGTGCTTCCCGTGGCAGCACATCCGGCATCGCAATCCCGTTCAGCACCGCCCAGACCCCCGCCCAGCAGCGCCCCACCGACCACGGGTTATACCCCCCGCCGCCCAGCACCATGAAACGCGGGCTGATCTCCCGCAACGCTCTCACCACACCCCAATGCGCATTGTTCGACAGGCACAGGCGTGACAACGGGTCTTCCTCCAACGCATCCGCCCCGCATTGCAGCACCACCGCGTCCGCATGGAACGCCTGTACGCGTGGCAGGATCAACTCCTCCAGCACCATGCGCATTTCCGTATCATTGAACCCCCGTGGCACCGGCAGGTTGACCACATTGCCCACCCCCGCATCCGTCAGCCGCCCGGTAAACGGCCAGCGCCCCGCCTCATGTACCGATATCAGCAGCGTGTCTGCATCATCCGCAAACGCCGCCTCCACCCCGTCGCAATGATGCGCGTCGATATCCACATAGACCAACCGCTGCAGGCCCCGCCTGCGCAGCGTCAGCAATGCAAGCACCGGATCGTTCAGATAGCAAAACCCGTTCGCCCGGTCCGGCAGGCCATGATGCGTGCCACCCCCCGGCACATGCACCACGCACCGAGCCTGCGACAGGATTTCCGCGGCCAGCATCACACCCCCCACCCCCGTCGCCGGGCGTGAAAACATCTGCGGGAAAACCGGGTTCGACAAGGTGCCCAATGCGTGCCGCCGTGTCACGTCCAAGGAAACCACTTGCGAAACCTCAGCCGCCTGCAACGCCGCCACATATTCCGCCGTATGAAACGCTGTCAGGGCCTGCGCTTTGGCCCGTGGGCTGGTCCGGTACTGCCCTGGTGCAAACCAGCCCATCACCCGGCACAGGTCCATCACTGTTGATACACGCGCCACCCGCAACGGATGCGCCGCACCATAAGATGATCCCCGATAAATCTCAGACCCCACAAAAACCGGGGCAGACCCTGTCACTTCAGCAGGGCCTCGATCGGCCCCGTGATCGCCTTGGCCATCGGGTTCGTGTTCGACCCCCAATGTTCTACGATCCCTCCATCCGGCCCCACCAGCACCTTGTTGAAATTCCACCGTGGCGAAAAGCCGTAATCCGCCTTCAGCATCGCATAAAACGGGTGCGCCTCAGCCCCCAGCACATGTGTGATATCCGTCATCGCAATCGTCAGACCGAAGTTCGCCGTGCAATATGATTTCACCTCTGCCGCCGTTGCCAGCTCTTGGTTGAAGTCATTCGATGAGACCGCCAGCACCACCAAACCCCGCGTGCCGTAGGTATCCTGCAACGCCTGCAAATCATCAAACTGCGGCGCAAACCCGCACAAGGACGCCGTGTTCACCACCAGCACCGGATGCCCCTTGAAATCATCCAGATCAATCGTCCCGCCATCAATGGATTTGAACGCATACCCCGCAAACGCCTGCATTGGCAGCATCAAGGCCAACAGCATGGCCAACCCAAACAGCCCCGCCCAGCCCAACCGCATGTCAGGCCCAACCGCAATTGCCCGTGTTTTGGTCATGTCATCTCCCATCTGTTGCAAAAACATCTAAATGCCTTTGCGCTTTCGTCAAATCTTTATCTGGTCACAATGCGGTGTAGCCCAGCACCCTGTGCAAAACCCCCATAACATGCCATGTTGCACCGGAGCAGCCGAATGATCCGGCATCAAGCTGGACACAGACCAAGGAATGCAGGCCATCATGAAATCCAGCGAAGTCAGTCAGTTCGCCAGCGCTGCGGCGGGCATGCCCCAGCCGCAGTTCGCCGCCCTGTGCTGGCGCATGCGCCGCGATCGGCCCGAGGTCTTGCTCATCACCAGCCGCGATACCGGCCGCTGGGTCATCCCCAAAGGCTGGCAAGTCGCAGACAAGGACGGGCCCGCCAGTGCCGCACAAGAGGCCTGGGAAGAGGCCGGTGTCACCGGTGTGGTGGGCTTGGTCGCCTTCGGCCATTATGGCTATGACAAAGTGCTGACACCCGACATGTCCTTGCCTTGTGCCGTCTCTGTCTTCCCCCTGCGAGTCGCGGCCCTTGCACGGAAATTCCCCGAACGCGATCAGCGCCGCCGCAAATGGTTCACCGCCGAAAAGGCCGCCCGCAAGGTGGCCGAGCCTGACCTGCGGGCCTTGCTGCAGGCCGTCGCCTCCGGCGCGCTGGTTTTGACAGCATGATCCGCTATGATCTGATCTGTGCTGCAGACCACGCTTTTGACAGCTGGTTCAGCACCGCCAGCGGCTACGACACCCTGCATGCCGCTGGGCAGATCACCTGCCCGATCTGCGGCACCTCTGCCGTCGAAAAGACCCTGATGGCCCCCGCCGTCACCACAGACCGCACCCGCCCGATCAGCACGCCGCGCGACGGGCGCGAGGCCGCATTGGCCGCCCTGCGGGAAAAGGTCGAACAGGGCTCAGACTATGTCGGCATGAATTTCGTGGCCGAGGCCCGCGCCATGCACGCAGGCGACGCCCCCGAACGGTCGATCTATGGCGAGGCCAAGCCGGAGGAGGCCCGTGCCCTGATCGAGGAAGGCGTGCCCGTCGCCCCCCTGCCCTTCATGCCCACACGCAAGGCGCATTGACGCGTCAATTGCACGTCATGAACGCCGCCAGATCCCCTGGTCCCGCAATTGCCCCCAAGTCCGTCACCACAAACGTCGCATCCCGCAGCACCACGTCCAGCGCGCGGCGCCAATCCCCCGACGCCACGATCATACTGTCGCGCCCCGCGCACGACCGCACCCCACCTGCAATCATCCCATCGCCAAACTGGTGGTTGGTGACCCCCGCTTCGCGCGCCATTTCTGTGATAACCCCCTCCGCATAGCGCACCACGACCAATTCCTGCGTCAGATGCGGGCGGTCCACATAGGCGATCTCTACCCCAGCCTGCCCATCGAAGTTGCCCACCCCCACAGGCGCCAGCCAGCGGTCGCGCTGCCCGATGAAATCCGT
>JANNBG010000060.1:0-3965 GCA_031385205.1 Rhodobacterales bacterium | reverse complement strand
TGGTGCTGGCCTATCTGTTCGGACGCTTGGTGTTTGGGCCCGCGCACCCGGCGTTGAAATTGCTGTTGCTGGTCACTATCACGGAAACCCTGCTGGGCCTGTCGCTGACCGCGCTGTTTGCCGCCGATCATCCGTTGCGCCCGGTCTGGCTGATTGTGCCACTGGTGGCGGCGCTTGGGGTCTGGTGGCGCTATGGCCGCGCGCAACCGGAGGCCACGCTGATCGACCAGCGCCGGGCGCTGACGATGTGGCCTTATGTGGTTGCGGGGCTGATCTCATGGCTGGGTGTGCTGGCCTCGGGCCTGCCCGGCGCGCTGGGTCTGTTGCCCATCCTGCCCGCCGTGGCGCATGCCGTGCGCAGCTTTGGCCTGTTTGCCGAAGCCGAGGAACTGCTGCATGATCCGCTGAACCGTCTGGCACATCTGCTGGCATGGCCCACCACATGCGCCATGTTCGCCTTTGGCATCACCCAAGGCGCAATTGATCTGTCGGCCTTTGCCCCTTTGACGCTGGTCACGCTGGCCGCGCTTTGGCTGGGCCGACCCGCCGGATTGTATCTGGCTGCCGTGCTGCTGGCGCGCACGGGTGCCACGGGCCCCGCCATGGCGATCACCAGCGGCGACCTGATTCGCCTGACCCCCCTGCTGTGCATCGCCTTTACCGGGCCCGTCCTTGGCCTGCCGCTGGGCCTGCCCGGTGGCATCATGGCCGAAGGGGCCAGGCTTGGCCTTGCCCTCAGCCTGCTGGCGGGGCCCATGGCCATACTGATTGCGCGCAAGCAGCGCCCCTGATGATCCGGCACCACGCGCGGGCCACATTGCCGCCGCATTGCAAGATCATGACGTTTAGGCAGGATTGGCGCAGTCTGGGAAACAACGCTGGCAACGGCATGCACCCTGCGTTAACGAAAATCGCGTAAGGCCTGCGGTTGCAGGTGTATATGCTGGTGGCAGACAAGGACCAAGGGCGGAGAGGACCAAGGGCGGGGCATGATCGCGTTTGAAGGGGTCAGCAAGTCATTCTACACGGGAAAGGGGCGCAAGGTGATCCTTGACCGGGCCAGCTTTCGCGTGGAACTGGGCAATTCGCTGGGCATTCTTGCCGCCAATGGTGCGGGAAAAACTACGATCATCAACATGATGGCCGGCCTGGAAAAGCCCGATGAAGGCCGCGTGTTGCGCACCTCGCGCATCTCATTTCCGCTCGGCTTTATGGGCGGCGTTGTCAGCCGCCACACCGCCGTTGAAAACTGCCGCTACATCGCGCGGCTTTATGGCCTTGACCCCGACTACATCGAAAGCTTTTGTCGCTGGCTGACCGGCATTGGCGATTATTTCGATCTGCCCATCGGCAAATATTCCCAAGGCATGCGCGCGCGGTTTTCCTTCTCGTTGATGCTGGCGCTCGAATTTGATATTTACCTGATCGACGAAGGCATGCCCTCGACCACTGATGTCGAATTCAACCGCAAGGCCGGGCGCATCCTGCGCGAACGGCTGGAAAATGCCACCGTGGTGATTGTATCGCATCAGGCCCAAACACTGGAAAAATTCGCGCGCTCGGCCGCTGTGTTGCGCAACGGACAGCTGTATATGTTCGAAACCCTCGAAGAAGCGAAACGCCTTTATGACTACCAAGATCACAGCTAACCGCTTTCGCATCCGCCCGGCGGACCCTGTCACCGTGCCGCCCGCGGCACCCTTGGCCGCCGTGCGGAGCGTGCCGGACGACAACATGTTCACGCCCGCCGATGATGGCTTTGGCCCCGGCATTTTTCCGACAGCCGCGCCCAAACCCGGCGCAGCCCCGGAAACCGAGATTGACGCCATCCGCCGCGAAGGGCTGACGGGCCGCCAGCTGCGCCTTGCCCGCCGCATGGCCCAGATGCACGGCCTGCCTGCCACATCAGATTTTGATGCCATCCGCCTGCTGCGCGCCCAAGGCATCGACCCGTTTCAGCGCAATGCCGTGATGGAGGTGGTGCAGGCCGAACCCCTGCGCGGTGACACGCCGCCGTCGCGCGCGCTGATGGCCAAGCCCGATAGCGTGCAACTGCCGCAGACGATCAAACCCATTCAGGTGCCCAGCACCGAAGTGCGGGCCGAAACCAGCCATGCCGCCGATATTCTGGCCATGCAGCGCGATCTGATGCGCAGGCGGCGGCGCAAATCCATGCTGCTGGCGGTGCGGTTGTTCTGCTTTGTCATGCTGCCCACGCTGCTGGCGGGCTATTACTATTACATGGTGGCCACGCCGCTCTATGAAAGCAAATCGGAATTCGTGATCCAGACCGCTGATGGCACGCTGTCAGCAGGCATGACGGGCGGGCTTGGCGGCATGCTGGGCGGCGCACTTGAGGCGAACACCGACAGCATCGCGGTTCAAGGCTATCTGCAATCGCGCGAGGCCTTGCAGCGCCTGAACGATGACCAGAATTTCAAAAGCATTTTCGAAGGCGACAGCATCGATCCGATCCAGCGCCTTGCGGCGGATGCGACCGAAGAAGACGCCTACCGCATCTATCAGCGCAATATCCACATTGCCTATGACCCGACCGAACGCATCGTCAAGATGACAGTGCGCGCGCCGGACCCGCAAACCTCGGTGAAGTTTTCCGAGGCTCTGCTGGGCTATGCCGAAGAACAGATCGACCATCTGACCACGCGCAAACGCGAAGATCAGATGCGCGATGCACGGTCAAGCTATGAGGATGCCGAACTCAAAATGACAGCGGCGCAAAAGCAGGTGGTAGACCTGCAAAAGAAATATGCGGTGCTGTCATCCGAGGTGGAGGTGGGGCTGATTTCCGGCCAGATCGGCCAGTTGGAAACGCAATTGTCGCAAGACCGCCTGTCACTGGCCCAGATGCAGGCGAACGCCAACCCGAATGCGGCACGGATGGAACCGGTCAAGCGGCGTATTGCTGCGGTGGAGGCTGAAATTGCCACCTTGCGCAGCCGGATGACGCAGGATGGCGGCGACGGCGTGTCACTGGCGGAAGTGCAGTCCGAACTGCTGCTGGCACAGTCAAATGTGGCGACGCGGCAGATGATGCTGGCGACAACCTTGGGCCAGCTGGAAACGGCACGGATAGAGGCAAACCGTCAGGTGCGCTATCTGTCGCTGTCGGTCAAACCCGTGGCACAGGACGAGGCCGCCTATCCAAAGGCGTTTGAAAATACGCTGGTGGCCATGCTGGTGTTTGCTGGCGTATACCTGATGATCGCGATGACCACGGCAATCCTGCGCGAACAGGTCTCGTCCTGAGGGTGATATGACGGATGTGAAGATCGGCCCGGTCACTGCGGGCAACGGGCTGCCTTTGACGGTGATTGCGGGGCCTTGCCAGCTGGAATCGCTGGACCATGCGCAAATGATTGCGGGCACGATGCGCGATGCCTGTGCTGCGGTGGGCGCGCAATACGTGTTCAAGGCCAGCTATGACAAGGCCAACCGCACGTCGCTCGGTGGCAAGCGGGGCTTGGGCCTTGATGCCGGGCTGGCCATGCTGGCGGCGATCCGGGCGATGGGCATTCCGGTCTTGACGGATATCCACGATGCCGAACAGGCGCGCGTGGCGGCGGGCGTGGTGGATGTGATCCAGATCCCGGCGTTCCTGTGCCGCCAGACCGATTTGCTGCTGGCGGCAGGTGAAACGGGGGCGGTGGTCAACATCAAAAAGGGCCAGTTTCTGGCACCATGGGATATGGCGAATGTGGCGGCCAAGGTGGCATCTACGGGCAATGACCGCATTTTGCTGACCGAACGCGGGGTCAGTTTCGGGTATAACACGCTGGTGGCCGATATGCGCAGCCTGCCGATCATGGCCAAGACCGGCTACCCGGTCATCATGGATTGCACGCATGCGGTGCAACAGCCGGGTGGCATGGGCAATTCATCAGGTGGCCAGCGCGAATTTGCACCCGTGATGGCGCGCGCAGCAGTGGCCTTGGGCATCGCGGGCG
>JANNBG010000059.1:0-1711 GCA_031385205.1 Rhodobacterales bacterium | reverse complement strand
GCGATGTCGGCGGTGTAGGTGAGGTCGGCGGTAACGATGGTGCCGTTTTTGATGATGGTGGTCATGGGTGCATGCTCCCGCGCGGCGCAGCCCCGGACCTGATCCGGGGCCTCATGGTGGCGGACAATAGAGGTCCCCGATCAGGTCGGGGACTGCGGCCTATATACCGCCTTTGGATCAAAGGAACGAAGTATCCATCGTCAAATCCAACCACATCGGATTGGCCTCCGCGATCAACTGATTTTTCCACTCGCGCGGCCAGCGTTTCAGCTTGGCCTCGAGCGCAATCGCTTGCGCCAGTTCCGCGTGAACCTCGACATACACCAGCTTGCGGATGCGATATTTGGCGGTGTGCACCCCGCCAGCCCCAGTTTTGTGCTGTGCAACCCGTTGCGTAATATTGCCCGTCACACCGATATAGATCGCCGTATTGGACGCACAGGCCATGATGTAAGTGTAAAACGCCATTCGCATAAAATAGCGAAACATCCTTGACGCATTCTGAACGCAGTCCCCGACTTGATCGGGGACCTCGTTGCGACCAGAGGAGGCCCCGGATCAAGTCCGGGGATGCGATAGTGCCCCGCATCACCCTCACCCCACCACCTCCGCCACCTCAAGCACCGCATGCAACAGAACATCCGTCCCCGCCGCCGCCCAATCCGGCGAAATCTCCTCTGCCTCATTGTGCGACAGCCCGCCCACGCAGGGGCACATCACCATCACTGTGGGGGCCACGCGGTTGATCCAGCAGGCATCGTGGCCAGCGCCGCTGATGATATCCATGTGGGAATACCCCAACCGCTCCGCCGCACCGCGCACCACGCCGACCAGCCCCGGATCAAACGTCACCGGGTCGAAATGGCCGACCGCCTCAATTGCAAACCCCAGCCCCAATTCCGCCGCCACCGCCGCCACAGAACGCTCCACTTCCCCCCGCATCGCGTCCAGTTTCCCCTGATCGGGCGACCGGATATCCACCGTGAACACCACCCGCCCGGGGATCACATTGCGCGAATTCGGGAACACGAGCGTCTGCCCCACCGTGCCCACCGCGCCCGGCTGATGCCCCATGGCGATCTGATGCACCCGTTCCACCACCCGCGCCATGCCCAGCCCCGCGTTCGCGCGCATCGACATCGGCGTCGATCCGGTATGCGCATCCACCCCGGTCAACGTCACCTCCAGCCACCAAAGCCCCTGCCCGTGGGTCACCACGCCAATCGCGCGGCCCTCAACCTCCAAAATCGGCCCCTGCTCGATATGCAATTCCAGCATCGCGTGGATTTTCCGCGCGCCCACAACCTCAGGGCCCACCCAGCCAATCCGCGCCAGTTCATCGCCAAACCGCTTGCCGTCCGGATCCGTGCGACCGTAGGCATAGTCCTGCGAATGAATGCCCGCAAAAACCCCGCTTGCCAGCATTGCCGGGGCAAACCGCGCGCCTTCCTCATTGGTCCAGTTCGCCACCACAATCGGATGGCGCGTCCGCAGCCCCAAATCGTTCATCGACCGGATTACCTCGAGCCCGCCCAACACGCCCAACACCCCGTCATATTTGCCGCCCGTCGGCTGGGTATCCAGATGCGAGCCCATGTAAACCGGAGGCAAATCCTCCTCACCCGCCCGTGTGGCGAACATATTGCCCATGGTATCGACACCCATGGTCATGCCTGCCGCCTCGCACCACGATTGAAACAAGGCCCGCCCC
>JANNBG010000029.1:0-4130 GCA_031385205.1 Rhodobacterales bacterium | reverse complement strand
CCCCCCGCGCCAGCCGCCCGCGCGCCACCATCGCGGCCACACTCACCAGCAGCTTGTCTTTTTCTCTCGGTGTCAGGTTCACATCGCCCTCATATCTGCCAAACCCGCGGCAAAGCTGTGCGCCGCAAAACCCCCAAAACCGCCGCAATCTGCTGACGCATGGGCCAACCATCGGCGGCCATGATCCGCACCATCACTTTGCCGTCAAACGCGCTCGCAGCCCCATCTGTCAGCACATCCCGCACCGGCCCCAGCGCATCCTCCGCCCCCTGTGCGACCAGCGCAATCGATGCAAAGGCGCGGCAGCCCGAAAGCCCCGCCACGCCCGACCCCAGCGCCATGTCCGTCATCGCCAATGGCTCCACCAGCCGCAAACGCCCGGCCTGCCGCACCTCGCGCCAATCCGAAAACCGCACCTTACCCAGCGTTTCGCCCATCGCCGCCCGGCCCAGCACCACTGCCTCCAACAGCAGACATCCGGCCCCGGCACCCAGTTCCACCACCGTCGTCCGCTCTACCGCGCAATCGTCGAACAGAATGGTTTCCTGCGGCAACCAATCCAGCCAGCCACCCACCCCCACCTGATGCGTCACCGTCACCCGTGCCACACCCGCCCCATGCCGATACGCCCGCTCTGCCGTCTGCGTTGTCGCCACCGCCCGCACAGATGCATCAAGCCGCGTTTCATATGACAGCTGGTCCCCGCCGGTGAGGCCCCCCGATGTGTTCAAAAACACCACCTCCGGCACCAGCCCCACGCGCGGCAAAATCACCTTGGCCGACCCCTGCTGGCGCAGATGCGTCAGTCCCGTGGGCGACAGGGCGACCATCGCCTCACCTTGCGCGCGTTGATGGATCAGGGGCATGTGCAGTGTCATGCAGGCAGGATGGACCGGCGCATTCCACCCATGCAACGGGTGCGGCCCAAAATAGCGCCTTATCGCCCGCATCTGATGTGCAAACGCCCAAAAACCGGGCAGTCCCTAGACCGCAATCAACCGCGCAATTTCTGCATTCTGCATCGCCACCACCGCTTTCAGATCATCCAATGCCTGATCAGACCGCACAAAGCCCGCAAACATCGCATCCAGATTGTGAAACACCACTGCCCCCAGCGCCACCGCATCCGCCGCAGCCACCACCCGCCCCCGCGCCTGCAACGCCGCGATCAGCGCCACCACCTGCCCCCGCAACCGCGCATCCAGCGCCATGTAATGCCGGCTGGCTGGCGTACCCGCCTGCGAAAACGTCATCGCCATCGCCGTCGCCCACATCTCTTTTGACAGATAGATCAGCGAATGGTCATAATACGCATTCACCAGCGCCCCGATCGCCGCTGCCACATCCGGGCCGGGGTTCGCCACCACCGCCTCGCCCGCTGCAAGCACCTCTTCCACTTCGCAGCTTACAATCGCCACCAGCAGATCGCCCTTGGTCGGAAAGTAGTTATACACTGTCCCCGGTGACACCTCCGCCAGCCCTGCGATATCCTCCATCCGTGCCGCATCAAACCCTTGCGCACGGAACAACCCCGCCGCCACCGCAATAATGCTGGCGGATCGGTTTGCCTTTTGCCTCTCGCGCAGACCCATGTTTTCAAAACGCCTGATCTTTGATGTTGACTTCAAAACTGAACCAACTTCATTCTTTGCACAAGGCCAAATAAAAGCCACCCCAACACGCTATCCCAACACGGAGTCCCCCATGCGTATCTTCACCTCGCTCATCGCCCTTTGTGTGGCGTCCCCTGCCTTCTCCCAAGAAATCAACGCCCTTGTCTGGTGCGATCATGCCGATCCCGCTCTGCTGGAACCCTTTACCGCCGCCACAGGCATCACCGTGAACGTCAAGGAATACGAAGGCACGGCTGCTGGCCTCGCCATTCTGGATCAATCGCAACCGGGCGATTGGGATGTCATGGTCATCGACGGCGTCGATGTGGGCCGCGCCGTCGATGCAGGCTTGCTGTCCGAAATCGCGCCCGACGCGCTGCCCACAGCGGATTTCTTTCCGCAGGTCGTGATGGCCGACAACAACACCCGCGATGGCAAAATCTATGCGGTGACCGAAAAGTTTGGCTACAACACCATCGCCTTTGACAAAACAAAGGTCGACCCCGCCGATATGGACGACATGGCCAGCCTGACATCGGGCAAATATGACGGGCGCATTGCGGTGTACGACTACTACCTGCCCATCATCGGCCTTGTCGCCATGGGGGCAGGCATGGCCACCAAAGACATCACGGCAGACACCCTTTCCACCTTGCGTGACCCGTTGTTCGCGCTAAAGACATCGGCAAAACAGGTGGCTGATGTCGTGTCGGCACAATCCGCACTGGCCACGGGAGAGGTGGATATCGTTGTCGGTGGTGGTGAATGGCTGACCGCCGTGCTGGCCACGGAAAACGCCAATCTGGATTGGACCATCCCCAAACAGGGCGCCCTCCGCTGGGCACAGTCGATTGGCGTGCTGGAGGCGAGCACCAACAAGGATGCCGCCCTGAAATTCGTGCAATACATCGTCAGCCCCGAAGGGCAGGCGCGTCTGGCCACATCCGCCTGCTATTGGGGCATGCCCGCCAACGCCAAGACGGGCGATGTGCTGACCACAGACCAGAAAGCCGTGCTGCGCTGGGATCAGCAGCCCGATTATCTGGCCCGCGCGCAGCTGTACCCGATCCCGGATGCAGCGCTTGACCAGCAAATGCAAGACCTGTGGACGGAAATGCTGCAACAGCAATGACACGGGCCGCCACCACGCTGCTGGCACCCGCCTTACTATGGGTGCTGGCGTTCTTCCTGTTGCCCTTTGCCGGCATGGTCACCCTGTCCTTTGCGCATATGGAAGGGCGGCAGGTCGTCACCGGCCTGTCCGGCGTCAACTACCTGCGCTTCTGGCAGGACGCCGCGATTTTCCGGGGCCTGATCGTCAGCTTGGAAATCACCGCCGTTGTCACCATCCTGTCCATCCTCCTCGCCTACCCCCTTGCCTGGATCATCGCTTGCCGCGTCCCAGACCGCTGGCAACGCCTCGCCCTTATCTTGGCCGTGCTGCCGTTCTGGACCTCCTATGTCGTGCGCTCTTATGCATGGCTGCTCGTGCTCGGCCAGAACGGTGTTCTCAACAAAGCCCTGCAAGCCGCCCATATCATCACAGAACCCCTGCAAATCGCCAGCACCCGCGCCGCCACCGTCATCGGGTTTGTGCATTTCTTCGTCATGCTGCTGACGCTGACCATCTATGCCAACCTGCGCCAACTGCCCCCCAATTACGCCCGCGCCGCCGCCGACCTTGGGGCCACGCCCTTGCGCATCTTTTGGCACATTATCCTGCCCCTCACGCTCCCCGGCATCATCACCGGCGCATTCCTGACCTTTGTTCTGTGCATCGGCGACTACATCACGCCGCAAATCCTGGGCGGGAATAATGAACTGACCCTGCCGCAAATCATCATGATGCAACTGGGTCGGCAGGGCAATTTCCCCATGGCCTCGGCGCTGTCCGTCATCCTGATGGCCGTCGTCACCCTCGCCTATGCCGCCTGCGCGCGGTGGATCAGGCTGGACCGCGTATGAAACTCCTCGTCCCCGCCTACCTCACCCTCGCCTACATCTTCATTTTCCTGCCCGTCGCCGTCCTCGTATTGTTCAGCTTTCAATCCGGCCGCCTGCCCGTGCCGCCGTTCAACGGCCCCTCGTTCAAATGGTATGCCGAAATCCTCAACGACCGCGCCCTGATGGCCGCCCTCGGCAACTCCCTGCTCGTCGCTGTCATCTCCTCCGCCGCAGCCCTCACCTTCGGCTTCCTCGCCGCCGTTGCCCTCGCCCGCTATACCCTGCCCGGAAGCGCCTTGATGCGCGGCGTCCTGATCGCCCCCATGACCGTCTCATACCTCATCATCGCCCTCGGCCTGTTGGGCATGTGGAACCAGCTGGGCCTGTCCGTCTCGCTCCTCACCACCATCATCGGCCATGTCGTCATCAACCTGCCCCTGTGCTTTGCCATCCTTTTCACCGCCATGGGCGACCAACAGAAAAATGCCGAACGCGCCGCCCGTGATCTGGGTGCCACCGAACCACAAGTCCTGTGGCACATCACCGCCCCCATGCTTCTGCCCTCGCTCCTCG
>JANNBG010000023.1:0-5122 GCA_031385205.1 Rhodobacterales bacterium | reverse complement strand
CGCCCGCGCCGACCACACCGCCAGCAGCAGCGATATCACACTCGACCATCCCAGATGCCGGTTATTCGCGCTCAATAGCCCTTCAACCTGCGCTGACAGCAAGGAAAACGCATCCGCCGGCAGAATTTGATGTAACGGTGCAATCTGTGCCCTGATCACCGCCGGGTCAGATGCAAAGCCCCACAGCGCGATGACAGCTGCCAGCGCCGGGAATATCGCCAGAAATCCAAAGAACGCCACACCCGCCGCAATTAAATCCAACTCGGCGCGGTCGGCTCGTCTCCACAGGGCGGTCAGAATGCGCAACATATGGCGTGTCAGCCTTTAAAAATGGAAAAGGGGTTCGCAGAACGAACCCCCCACCATATAGCCTTAACCGCAATACCTGCGATTATTAGGAACCCGACGTGCCGTCGCTGCCGCCAGCAATCGCTGCGATCAGGACCAGACCGGCCAGACCGGCCAGCAACACACCGCCGCCCAAGCTCGAAGCCGGGCCAGCAACAACAATCGGCTCACCTTCGTCAACCACAACAACCGGGCCACCTGCGTGAGCCATAGAAGCAACCACTGCGAGAGCGATCGAGAAACCTGCAATTTTTTTCATTTGGGCATACTCCGTCTATGCATATTCGACAGATTTCCGTGTAGCACCCAAATCACCGCAGAGAAAGTCTAAATTGCCGGGATAAGGCGAAGAAGTGCGCAAACGTCACTCGATGAGGCTTTCGAGTTTCATATATCCCACACCTTTGCTGACCCATTGCACCGATTGGCGGATTTTTCCGCCGGATTCGACCCAATATTGATTCGTGATCCGCCCCTGCGCCCCACGGCAGGTTTCGGTCACGACCCGCGTGGCATAAGACAGGCCAATGATTTCGATTGTCTCATTGCCTGTCGACTCGAACGTGCAGGCATAGTCCCAGCGGATTTCCTGATCCGCTCCATCCAGATAGAAATAGGTACGCTGAAACGACCCCGTGCCCGATGCCGCCTGTGCCGCGGTTGGCACCCGGGCTGACATCAGCTCATCGCCCAAGCCACGCGTTTCTAACAGCATTCCCCGTTGCAACACCACGCTGGTGCGGTCCGTGGTCTGCCATGTGATGACATCGCCCTTGGTTGCCCGCACGCCCAGATAGGCCACGGCCCCACGCACCGGAATGGAGGCCCGGATCAGCGGCACACCGATCGCTTCGATAGACGCCCGCGTCACGGCAGGTGCTGGTGTAGGCACCACTTTGCCGAACTTTGGTGTCAGCGCCTTGCGGATTTCCGTAAAGTTGCCCGTCGCATTCTTATCAGACCCGCAGCCAGCCAGCGCGAGCGCGGCCATCACGGCCAGAATATAGGATTTCACCGCCAGAACCTCCCCCATTGCATATCCAGCATCGGGTCATGGTAATCACGCACCGTATCATACAGCCGACCGTTCACTTCCAACCGCGCCCCACCATCCCGGCTCAGGGGGCGCAAGGTTGTACTCATCACAGACCGTGTCGGCTTGCCCGTCACCCAGTTGACCGGAATTGACAGGCGGATGCCCTTGTCGAACGATCCTTCGCCAAAGTCTTCCGCCGACACGTTCGTCATCGTTGCAAAGGCCCCGACCTTCCAGCCATTGCCAAACTCGCGGTCCAGCGACACCGTTGCCCCCACATCGCCCGCCAGATAGCGGCCCACATCCACCTGGCCCGTATAGCCGCCACCAAAGCTGTAATAGGCCGATACATGGCCCGTCACCACGCCGTAATCCTGAAAGCCTAATCCCATGTTGAAATCGCGTTGCCGCGCATAGTTCACCTCGGCTCCAATTGCCAACGGGCTTTCCGGGCGCTTCCACAGCAATTCCGCCGATACCCCGCCAAACATGCGTTCCAGATACCCCGCCGTCACCCGGCCATACAGGTTTGGCCCCGGACGTGAATACCAGGCCACCGTCAGCGTTTCCAACTGGGGGCCATCCGTCTTGCTGTATTCAGCGGCGTCTGACCGCACATGTTGCAGCACCGAATTTGACTGCCGCGTCGACTCGTCCAGATTGCCGATCACCTTTTGCGTGACAGACCCCGCAACCACCAGACCCGGTGCCACGTCATAACTCGCACCAAACCGCAGGCCCACATCACCCCGCAGCGGGTTATCCGGGTCAAACAGGCTGGTGCGCGTATAGGGCAGCACCGACCATTTGAATTTCGGATACAGGCCTTCGCCATAAATCGCACCCACAGGCACGGGCCCCGCATTCGTTACCAAAGCCCGCGCGCCGATGGCATTGGCATTGTCCGGCGTGTTTTCCAGCGCTTCCAGATCCGTACGCCGCAGCACGATCTTTGATGTCGCAATGCCGCTGACCACCGGCACGATTTCAAATGTTTCCACCGATGCAGGCATCACCTGCGTCAAAGCCCGCGCCGCACGACCAATCGCCTGCGATTCAGAATCGTAGCGTGTGTTGCGGATACGCAGATCAACCGTCGTACCGGTATAACTCAGCGCCTCGACGATGATCCCGTCATCTGCCAACCGTTTGACCAGATTTTCCCGCAAGGCAATGCCTGCATCCGGCTGATCCACCCATTCCGGCGACCAGGCGTCAGGGTCTGATGCGCGCGCAGGCCGAATTTTTACCGGGTTGGGTGCCAGGTCCGCAATGCCACCGCCGGGCCGCGACTTTGGGTCCAGCAGGAAATGCGCGGCAAAGCCGATCTGGCTGCCATACATGTAATAAGCCCCCAACCGCAGCGCGGCATTGGGCTGATATTCCACACCAAAGTTGAACGGGCTGTTGCGGTCAAACGTTTTGCGCCTGCCCGATTCCTCGGCATAGGCGTCCGACGAATATTCCGCCTTTACGCCCCATTTATCATTGATCTGCCATTCCACCCCGCCAAACGCCGCCATTGGCCCTTTGAACCACGGGCCGATGTTTACATCACCGCCTGTGTCCCCATCCAAAGATGACGGGCGATCCGCACCGAGAGGTGACCCAAGGCTGCCGTATGATCCCAACCGTCCCCAGCCCAGCCCTGCCGTCACCTTCAGGCCCGGCACGATGTTCTTGGTCGCCGCGATGTATTCGCCCGACGCAAGGCCTGTGCCGATGAAGTCCTGCAAACCCACTGTCACCGCGGGCAAATAGCGGCCTTCCTCCAGCACCTGATAGCGCAGATCAAAACTGCGGTCGTAATAGACACTATACCGTGACCCCACTACATCATCCCAGTTGCGCGTGCCGCTGTATCGGAAACTCGCCGACAAACGCGGGCTGATTTGAAACGACAGCGTTGTGCGGCTGATCGGGCCGAAATGCGTACTGCTGGCCGTCAGCCGGCCATCCGGCATCGATTCGCCCGATGGCATGTCGATCAACCCCGCAACGCCGCCCATATTCAATGTCGTATAGGGTTCGGCATTGACGGCAGCATAGACGCTGATCGCCAGCACCGACGTGGCCAGCCCCAAAACGCGAAGGATTGGTCGTTTCGAACTCATCTTGGCCCCGCTCGCCTGCTGCTCTGATCCGGCGTTACACTCCGGTTTGTCGTTGATTGCGCCACAATCGGCAAGCCGTCACTTAGCGGCTTCGTTCGGCCATCGCATCTGCAATTGTCGCTGTATCATAGCCTTCAACCCGTGCTGCCAAAACTGCCCGCGCCGCCGCCGCATCACCTGTGCCCACCGCCGCCCGCAACACCTGCAAGGCATTGGCCATTTCCAACTCCGAAAGACTGCCTTCCTGCGCCCGCAGGATGCGCGGATGCGGCGTTGTCAAAAGCCCCTCGCCGATCAGCAGCTCCTCATGCAGCTTTTCGCCCGGACGCAAGCCTGTCACCACGATCTCGATATCGCCATCCACGTTATCCGCATCGCGCACCGTGTAACCCGCCGCTTGGATCATCTGTTCCGCCAGATGCCTGATCTTCATCGCCTTACCCATGTCCAGCACATAGACATCCCCGCCCTTTGACCCACCAGCATGCGCAAAAGAGGCCGCCAGCAGCACCAATCGCGCCGCCTCCGTTATGGTCATGAAATACCGCGTCACATCTTCATGTGTCAGCGTGACAGGCCCGCCCCGCGCAATCTGGTCCTTGAATAACGGCACCACAGACCCCGACGATCCCAGCACATTGCCGAACCGCACCATCGAAAACACCGTTTTCGGCGACCGCTTTGCAATATCCTGCAGCACCAGTTCCGCCATGCGTTTCGTCGCGCCCATCACATTCGTCGGCCGCACCGCCTTGTCCGTGGAAATCAGCACAAACTGCCCCACGCCCGCCTCCAGCGCCGCATCGGCAAAGATCCGCGTGCCCAGCACGTTGTTCGCAATCCCCGCCAGCGGGTTTGCCTCCACCAATGGCACATGTTTATAGGCCGCCGCATGGAACACCACTTCCACCCCGTGATCCGCCATTGCAGATCGCGACACCCGGCTGTCCGTCACTGACCCCAGCAGCGGCACAATCTCGATTGCCTCGGCCCCTGGCAGGTCACGCAACTCCCGGTCAATCTGGTACAATGCAGGCTCGCTCACCTCGAACAGCACCAGCTTGCGCGGGCGATAGATCATCAACTGACGGCACAGTTCCGACCCCACCGATCCCCCCGCGCCCGATACCAGCACATTGCGCCCCGCATAGGCCCGCCCGCCCTGCGGCAGCGTATCCGATACCGATTGCCGCCCCAGAAACTGCCCTGCCTCGACCGGGGCCAGATTATCCACCAGCTCTTCCGTGCCGATCAGCTGTGCAAAGGATGGCAGCGCCTGCACCTCCAGCCCAAAGGCCTGCAGCCGCCGTGACAACTGTGCCAGCTTTGGTGCCGACATCGACGGCATCGCCAGCAGCACCCGTTGCACATCGCGGTCCCGTGCCACCTGTTCGATCCGCCCCGGCGCATAGACCCGCAGGCCTGACACCATCATGTTATGCAACGATGCGTTGTCGTCCACAAAGGCCACGGCCACGATATCTTCGTTATTACGCAGGGCAGCCGCCAATTGCATGCCCGTCTTGCCCGCCCCGTAGATCAGAACGCGCGTCGCCGTCCGCCCCTGCCGCAAAGACCACATCAACACCTGCAACATCACGATGCGCGTGGCCACCGACAAAAG
>JANNBG010000792.1:0-7754 GCA_031385205.1 Rhodobacterales bacterium | reverse complement strand
GTCAGGTCCAGCACCAGATTGCTGGTGGCATTGGCATAGCTAGCGGCAAGGTCGATCTGGCTGTTGGGGCCATCGGTGCGTTTCAGTGTGAGCTTGGCCTGCCCTTCACCGCCAGACAGAACCAGTGACGCCTCAAGGCTGCCTTCGACGGGTTGGCCCAGCAGGGCATCACCCAGAATGATCTTGTCGGCGGCGATTTTTCCGATGTCGATTGATATCGGCAGATCGGGCAATACAAAGGGCGTTGCTTCGGGTGACGGCAGGGCATTGGGGTCTATGACAGGCTTGCGCGCGACGGTGATGGTGCCTGCGGTCAGGGTATTGACGGACAGGTTGCCAGAAAACAGGGCGGCGCGGTTCCAATCCAGCGCCACATCGGTCAGCGTCAGCCAGACGCCTTCGCTGTCGGCGAGGGTCATCTCTTGGATGGTGGCTTGCGATGACAGGGCCCCGGCAAAGCCCGTGATGACGACCTGTCGACCGACGCTGGACAGGTTATCCTCTAGAAACGCGGTCAGATAACTGCGGTCATCCTGTTGGGCATGCGCGGTCAGCGGGATCAGGGTGACCATGACAAGGGGGACGATGCGCCGCATCAAAACGCCTGCCCGATGCCGACATAAATCTGCACACCTTTGCCGGTATCGCCGCCAATCGGGGCGGCCACATCAAAACGGATGGGGCCAAAACCGGTGGCATAGCGCAGGCCAAACCCGGCACCGGCATGAAAGTCATCGCCGGGGGTGGTGTAATCGGCATCGGTCACCTGACCCGCATCAATGAAGCCCACAATGCCTATGGTATCCGTGATTTTGGCGCGCAGTTCGACGGACCCGGCGATGAACCGCGTGCCGCCGGTCTGGATCGTGCCGCCCGCGCCGTCGGGCACGGCAATGCCCAGGGACTGGTAAGGTTGCCCACGCACGGTGCCGCCACCGCCGGAATAGAACAGGTCATTGCGGGGGCTGCCCAGCAGGCTTGCGCCAAAGATCATGCCACCCTGCACGCGGCCTGCCACAACGATGCGGTCGCCCAGATTGCGGTAGGCGCGGGCATCAAGTTTGACGCGCAGGCCGGAGTCTGTGGTGCCAAAGCCAAGGAAGGGGCGGGCTTCGGCATCCAGATAGAAGCCGCGATGGGCATCGGTTTTACTGTCGCGCTTGTCCCACGTCACACCCAAGGGCAAGCCAAGGTTGCGATAGCGAAAGCTGCCAAGCGCGTCCTGCCCGTCGATATAATTGTAGTCGACGCCAAGACGGGCGGTCAGCGTTTCGGAAAACACATGCGAAAAGCCGATGCCAAAGCCCGCGGAATCGGCCTTGTAATCGTCTTCGTCGAGATGTGCCAAATCGAGGTGAAAGTGGAGTGCTGTATCGGCAGACAGGGTGGCGGGGCGGTCAAGCGTGACGCCAAGGCGGTAATCGACCCCGCTGGATTGGGAACCGATGTTGTCAATCTCGCCGGAAATCTTAAGGTATTCGGCCCCGCCAAACAGATTGCGGTGCAGCCAATAGCCGCTGAGGGTCAGGCCTTCGAGGCTGGCAATTTCGGCGCCAAAGGAATAGCGGCGGGTTTTGTCTTCGACGACTTCGGCCGTGATGCCCAGATAATCAGGCGCGGTGATGGTATCAGCTTCGGTCAGGGTGACGGAACTGAAGACGCCCGTGCTGCGCAGGCGGTCTGCGGCGCGTTGCAAGGCCTTTGGATCAAAGGGTTCACCACCATGAATGCCCATGATGGCGCGGATGCGACGTTCGCGCATGCGTTGTTGGCCGGTGATGGTGATGGCGCCAAAGCGCAGGCGGGGGCCGGGGGTCAGGGTGACATCGGCGGCAAGGGTGTTGGCGGCATGATCCGCAATGATGGTCTGTGCGGTGGGTGCGGCCTTGGCATGGCCGGTGGCGCGCCAGCCATCGACGCCTGCAGTGACGGCCTGTTCGATCAGCCCGCTTTCGGCGGGTTTGCCGCTGGCAAAGCCGTCGGGCAATTGGGTGCCGGTTTCCAAGGGCACAACGCGGGCGGTGGAAAAGGCAAATTGGGGGCCTGGGTCGACGGTGACTTTGATGGTCCTGATCTGGGTGGGGGCATCTAAGGGCGCGATTTCTGCGGCTTCACGCCCGTCGATCAGCACATGGATGACGGCGGAATAGTGCCCGGTGGCGTAGAGCGCACCAATCAGGCGGCCATATTCGCCACGCGCGGCAGCGAAAAGGTCTTGGGCATCGGTGCTTTCATCGGCCTGCGCCGCAATCAGCAAGGAAGCACCGCGCAGGGTTTTGGTGAGGTCTTTGTCACCGCCTTCGACGGAAAACTGCACTTCATCAAAGGCTTGGGCTTGGGTCACAACAGAGAAAGCCAGCGCCATTATGACTCCTTTGCAGGCCCATGTGCATGCCTTTGCCTTCACGCTGTCTGCCCCCCGCTTTGATGTCTGTGTTGTGCCAGCTTGGCCCCGCAAGGGCAATGCAACCAACCTGCGATAACCGGGGATAACACGCTACTGCGCCACCAGTTCCCGCCCCGATATCAGCAATCCTTCGCTGACAGACGAAAGCGCCATCGCAGCAGCCCCATGCGCCCAAAGCATTTCGCCCCAGGCGTGGATTTCGATGGGGGGGAGGGGGCGGCCGGTATTCAGAACCAGCGCCTTCATTTCGGCCAGCGTGTCGGCGGCGTAAAGATAGTCGAAGCGCATGCGTTCGCCTGACAGGATAATCAGCGCGGGGTCGAACAGGTTGACGACATTGGCCAGACCCAAGGCCAGATAGCGCCCGGCGCGATTGAACACGGACCGGGCGGATTGGTTGCCCGCCTTGGCGTGGTCATACAGGCTTTCCAGCAGCACCATCATCGACTGGCCGCCTTTGTAGGTCCAGTTCAGGGCGGTGGTCGCCTCGCGTGCAAGGGCATAATCGGCGACATAAGCCTCCAGGCATCCCCTTTGGCCACAGCGGCACAGGGCACCGTCGAGTTGCACTTTGGTATGGCCCAATTCCATGCCCAACCCTTGTGCGCCGCGATAGAGACGGTGGTTGATGACAAGCCCCATGCCCAGCCCGTGTTCGATGGTGACGACGGCAAAGTCAGAGCGCGCCCTGCCATTGCCGAACCACAACTCGGCCAAGGCGCAGAGGTTGGCATCATTGTCGATTTGTACCGGAAGACCAAGGCGGGCGGCGGCGAGTGCGGCAAAGGGTACGTCACGATCCAGCAGCACGGATGACCACAGCACACGGCCACCGGGGCTGTCGATGTAGCCGGGCAGGGCAATGCCGATGGCCGACAAGTCACCGCGTACGGTGGCTGCCTTGGCACAGACGGCATTCAGCAACGCTTCGGTGGCATCCAGAAAATCGGGTACGGATTGCGGGGTGGGGCTGCGGTCAGTGTGGAAATCAGCAATGACAGTGCCTGCAAAATCCATGACGACGGCTGACATATCCCGGTCTGACAATTTCAGTCCCGCCACACGGTGCGCTGCCCCGCGCACGCCCAAAGCCACCGAAGGCCGCCCGCGACCCGAATCAGCATCGCGCAGGGCGGCAGTTTCTTGGATCAGGCCGGCCTCAATCAACTCTCCGGTCAGCGTTGTGACAGAGGCGGGGCTGACGCCCAGTTCCTTGGCCAGTTGCACGCGGGGAATGAGGCCAGCGGCGCGGATGCGGTCAAACACCTGTTGGCGCAGGGGCCGCATGGTTTCTGACAGGGGGGGAATCAGCGGCCCACATCCCCGGCCCTGCCCATCCTGTTGAAGTCGCAACGCCATTTCTTTTGTCCCCAAACTAAAAATAGCGTCTTTCGTTACTGATACGCCCGTGAATTGCCGCAGCGCAGCGTCGATCTGCAAAATTTCTACGCAAAGTCAGCTTTGCCCATGATTTTTATTTTGACAACTGAAATTATTCGCGGCATTTTCCCGGCGTACCGACGAATCTGTCGGACCGGCCATGCATTGGCCGCATCCTTGGGAGGATTACAATGCGTAACGCAATTCTGCTTGCAGTGATCGCTGCGGCTTGTTTCTCGACGGCCTCGTTCGCTGAAGGCAAAAAAATCGGCGTATCCTGGGCTTCGTTCCAGGAAGAGCGCTGGAAGATCGACGAAGCAGCGATGAAGGCTGCTATTGAGGCCGCTGGCGACGAGTACATTTCAGCCGACGCTGAATCGTCCTCGGCAAAGCAGCTGACGGACATCGAAGCGCTGATCGCACAGGGCGCAAACGCGCTGATCATCAACGCATGGGACAAAGACGCGATCGGCCCGGCCATCGAGGCAGCTGCTGCCGAAGGTATCCCGGTTGTGGGCTATGACCGCCTGATCGAAGACGCACGCACGTTCTATCTGACGTTCGACAACGTCGGCGTGGGCCGGATCATCGCAGAAAACGTGTTTGCGGCAAAGCCTGCTGGCAACTATGCGATCATCAAAGGCGACCCAGGTGATCCGAACGCGGCGTTCCTGCTGCAAGGCATGATGACGGTCATTCAGGGTGCTGTTGATTCCGGCGAAATCAAAATCGTTGGCGAAGCGTTCTCGGATGGCTGGAAGCCAGAAAATGCGCAGAAGAACATGGAGCAGATCCTGACCGCGAACAATAACGCCATTGACGCCGTTCTGGTGGAAAATGACGGTATGGCTGGTGGCGCGATTGCAGCACTTGCTGCACAGGGCCTGAACGTTCCGGTCGGTGGCCAGGACGGTGACCTTGCCGCGCTGAACCGTGTTGCACGCGGCAGCCAGACCGTTTCGGTCTGGAAAGATGCGCGCGCATTGGGCAAAGCGGCTGGCGAAATCGCCTCGGCTTTGGCTGGTGGGGCGGCTCTGGACGGCGTTGCTGGTGCAACGAAGTTCTCGGGTGGGGCGAATGGCGTTGAAATGAACGCGATCCTGCTGGACCCGACACCGATCACCAAAGACAACCTGAACGTTGTCATCGACGCTGGCCACATTTCGAAAGAAGCGGCTTGCGAAGGTGCGATGGAAGGCATTGCTGCCTGCCAGTAATGGTGATGTGATCTTTCGGCGTCGGCCCCGATAGGCCGACGCCAACCCTGTATCAGATAGCAAGAAGGATAGGATTGCCCCCGTGTCGGGCGTCGTTTCCTTTCGCAAAGTGCGTTTTCATTCCCCCAAATAGCGATGGACCAGGATATGACCCAAGCCACCCCCCCCAGTCCGACCGCAGCACCCGGCACTGACATGCGAACCGGCGCATTCGCGCGGTTCCTGCGTGCCACGGAAATTGACACGCGCCTTTTGGGCATGGTCGGCGCGCTGGTGATGATCTGGATCGGATTTCATGTCTATGGCGCGCTGTTCAACGGTGGCGGCACCTTCCTGACGCCACGCAACCTGTGGAACCTGTCGGTGCAGACCTCCTACATCGGGATCATGGCGACGGGGATGGTGCTGGTCATCATTACGCGCAACATTGACCTGTCGGTGGGGTCGATTATCGGTGTGACGGGCATGGTCATGGGCTTGTTGCAGGCCGAGTATTTGCCACCGCTGCTGGGGTTGGGCCATCCGGTCATCTGGATCGTGACGGCACTGGTTGGGCTATCGGTGGGTTTGTTGATCGGGGCCTTTCATGGATGGCTGATCGCCTATCGCAACATTCCATCGTTCATCGTGACTTTGGGTGGCTTGCTGATCTGGCGCGGCATGGCGTTTCTGTCGGCGTCAGGGCGCACGATCGCACCGATGGACGAGACATTCGCGCTGTTGGGCGGCGGACCATATGGCACGGTCGGCCAAGTGGGCAGCTGGATCGTGGGGGCACTTGCTTGTATCGGGGTGGTCTACCTGTTGTTCAGCGGGCGGTCGCAAAGGCGTAAGCATGACTTTGCGCTACGTCCGATGTGGGCCGAGGTGTTTTTGGGCGTGTTGGGCTGTGCCGTCATCGTCGGTGCGGTGCTGCTGGTGAACGCCTATCCTTGGGCCAAGGGCATTGTGGCCAACTATGCCAAGGCGACAGGGCAAGACTTGCCGGAAGGCACGTTCATCAGCCATGGCTTTGCCATTCCGGTTTTGTTGCTGGTCGGCGTGGGCATTCTGATGACTATCATGATGAACCGCACGCGATTTGGGCGCTATGTCTTTGCCATCGGGGGCAACCCGGAGGCGGCGTTGCTGGCCGGTATCAACACGCGCTGGGTGACGCTGAAGGTATTCTCGCTGATGGGCATGCTGGCAGGATTGGCAGCGATCATTACGTCGGCACGCCAGAATTCGGCGACGAATGCGATGGGCGAGTTGGACGAGCTGTACGTCATCGCATCGGCGGTCATTGGCGGCACATCACTGGCGGGCGGATCGGGCACGGTTTACGGCGCGATCCTTGGGGCGCTGGTGATTCTGAGCCTGCAGTCGGGCATGGTTCTGATCGGGTTTGGCGATGGGTCATATCAGAAGATCGTGGTGGGCACGGCGCTGGTGCTGGCTGTCTATCTCGACATCCTTTACCGCAAAAACGTGAAGTGAGGGGCTAATCATGGCAAATACCGGAACACCCCTTGTCGAATTGCGCGACATCTCGATTTCGTTCGGGGGGATCAAGGCGGTCGATCATGTGACTGTCGATCTTTATCCAGGTGAGGTCGTGGGCCTGCTGGGACACAACGGCGCGGGCAAATCGACGCTGATCAAGTGCCTGTCGGGGGCCTATAAGGCAGATGCGGGGCAGATTCTGATCAACGGCCAAGAGGTGGAGATCAACAATCCACGCGATGCGCGCGCGCAAAACATCGAGACGATCTATCAGACGCTGGCCTTGGCGGACAACCTGGATGCGGCATCGAACCTGTTTCTGGGGCGCGAGCTGGTCAGCAGCATGGGCTTTGTCGACGACAGCACGATGGAAGCGGAAACGTGCAAGATCATGAAGCGGCTGAACCCGAATTTCCGCAAGTTCAACGTGCCGGTATCGGCGTTGTCGGGTGGACAGCGGCAGTCGGTGGCCATCGCGCGCGCGGTGTATTTCAACGCGAAGATCCTGATCATGGATGAGCCGACAGCAGCCTTGGGCCCGCACGAGACGCAGATGGTGTCAGAACTGATCCAGGAGCTGAAGGCGCAGGGTTTGGGCATCTTTCTGATCGAACACGACATTCACAACGTGATGAAGCTGTGCGACCGGGCAGTGGTGATGAAAAATGGCCAGCGCGTGGGGACGGTGAATGTGAATGAAGTGACGGATGAAGACATCCTTGGCATGATCATTCTGGGCAAGAAACCAGCGCAGGCAGTGTGATGTACATCGGGCTGGACCTTGGGACATCGGGGCTCAAGGGCATCCTGATTGATGATGCGCAAAAGGTACTGGCGGAGGCTGTGGCCCCGCTGACAGTGCAAAGGCCGCATGACGGGTGGTCGGAGCAAGCGCCTGCGGAGTGGATTGCGGCGGCGGAATCGGTGCTGGACCAGTTGGCGGTTTTTGGGCTTGGGGCGGTGCGGGGTATTGGCCTTTCGGGGCACATGCACGGGGCGACGCTGATTGACGCGGACGATGCGGTTTTGCGGCCGTGCATCCTGTGGAACGACACGCGGAGCCATGCGGAAGCAGCGGAGTTGGATGCAGACCCGCTGTTCCGGCGGGTGACGGGGAACATCGTGTTTCCGGGGTTTACGGCACCTTGATGATCCGCACCTACGAGCAGGCCAAGCTGGACCTGTTTGCCAAACACTCCCGGGTGCCGGTGATCAACGGCCTGACCAACGAGTTCCACCCCTGCCAGATCCTGGCTGACGTGTTC
>JANNBG010000765.1:0-1972 GCA_031385205.1 Rhodobacterales bacterium | reverse complement strand
CTTCAGCGCCTCCAACGCCACACGCGCCTTGAATGCCGCGTCATGATTCCTGCGTTTCGACATCTCTGTTCTCCTCGTTCTTGGAGACCAGCAAACTTCAGATCGTAGCTTCCGTCACTGTCCGATTTTCGGGGGGTAGCTCAGTCCCCTCCTTGGATGACGTCGTAGGTCAGGCCCGAGGTGCCGACACTGAAACGGTCGCCTTCGATCAGGAAATCGGGAATCAGGCCGATTTCAGTGTCTTCCTTGTCGAACGGTGACTGTCCAGCCCCCGCAAGAAGACCGATGGAATAGCGAAGCCCCTCAGCCTGCGCGCTGCCTGGAAGCGAAAGAACGCCAAGGGCGATCAGGAGAACCAGCCCCGGACCGGAGTTCGGGTGTTGTCTAGACGAGTGCATTGGTTTTTCCTTATACTTACATTGTAAACTGCCGCGCCACCGCTACAACTTACACTGTAAGTATGTCAATCCAAATTGCGGACATGAAACCATGAAGACGCCCGCCCCACCCCGCAGACCCGGCCTGACCCGCGCCCGGATCACCGAAGTGGCGGTTGCGCTGGCCGATGCACGCGGCGTGGAAAGCCTGAGCATGCGCGCTTTGGCCGGGGAGTTGGGGGTGGAGGCGATGTCGCTTTACAACCACATCCGTAACAAGGATGATGTTTTGGACGCGGTCGTCGATACTGTGGTGGGGCGCATCGACCTGCCGGACACAGGCAGCAACTGGCAGACCCAGATGGGCCGTCGCGCACACGCGATGCGGACAGTGTTTCTTGCACACCCCTGGGCGCCGCCGCTGATTGTGGGGCGGATCAATGTTGGCCCCAACATGCTGGCGCTCAACGACGCCACGCTGGGCTGCCTGCGCGCGGCCGGGTTCAGCTACGTTCAGGCCGATCACGCGATGAACGCGCTCGACAGTCTGATCTACGGCTTCCACTTGCTGTAACGCAGCATGCCCGTGCAACCCGAGAACTACGCCGAAGCCGCGCAGACCTATCTGCCCGCGCTCGATGCAGATCGTTATCCGCACTTTTGCGCCCTGGGCCAGATGGTGGCCGAGGGCTCTTATGACGGGGTGAACCATATGGCGTTCGGGTTGGACCTGCTGTTGGAGGCGCTTGAAGCGCAGCGCCAGAGGTGATGAGTGCGCTTTCTGCGCTTTCCAGACCTTGGTGATCGACGCGGCGAATGGCGGCCTTCTGCCCTTCACGTCGGTGCTTCCATGACTGTGAGCGGAAACCAAGCCCTCGCGGCGAACGACCGCTGCGTCCGCAAAGCGGAAATTCAAACTGACACACTATCCCCTTCTCCTGCCCCCTTCCCCGCCCCGGCCCTTTCGCTTAACGTCCGCTGCATCAACTGGGGGGAACCACCATGACCGACCGCAAACTCGCCTTCGATACGCTGCAAATCCATGCGGGCGCCAAGCCTGACCCGGCCACGGGCGCGCGCCAGATACCCATCTATCAGACCACGGCCTATGTGTTCCGCGATGCGGACCACGCGGCCAAATTGTTCAACCTGCAAGAGGTGGGCTATATCTACAGCCGTTTGACCAACCCCACCGTGATGGCGCTGGCCGACCGGGTTGTGGCGTTGGAGGGCGGTGTGGGTGGCATTTGCTGCTCGTCTGGCCATGCGGCGCAAATCATGGCGCTGTTCCCGCTGATGCAGCCGGGGTGCAATGTGGTGGCCTCGACCCGGCTATATGGCGGCACAATCCAGCAGTTCAGCAATACCATCCGCAAATTTGGCTGGTCGGCAACGTTCGTGGATTTTGATGACCCGAACGCGATTGCGGCGGCGATTGATGACAACACGCGGGCAGTGTTCTGCGAAACGATCTGCAATCCGGGGGGGGCGATTTCCGACATTGATGCAATCGCGCGGGTGGCGGATAAGCATGGCGTGCCGCTGATCGTGGATAACACGACGGCGACGCCCTACCTGTGCCGCCCGATCGAACA
>JANNBG010000752.1:0-3220 GCA_031385205.1 Rhodobacterales bacterium | reverse complement strand
CCCTACTGTGCTGAATGTCGCGACCATCGGCAGGTCGGCCAGACAGGCGGCCTGATCCGGGGCCAACGCTAGTATATCAGCCGGGGCATTCAGCACGGCCTGCACGGACACCCAGATCAACACCGGAAACCCCAGCCAGATCAACCAGAACGCCCGGTCCAGCCAGTAAAACAGCCGGTGTGTGGTGGGGTCAGTCATGCGTTTCCTCCTGCAGATTACTGCGTATCATGACTATTTTCATGATAATCAATAAAAAATCTCTTGCCATCACGATAATCATGCGTATTTTCATGTTTATCGTGAAATCGCAACACAGGAGCCTCCCATGATCCGCTTTGACCCGCATGCCCTGACCACTTTCCTGCACAATCAGGCCGAAACCGTTCGCGCCAATGTCGACGCCCCCGCCGTTGTCATGCAGGTGGATCGTGGCCCGCTGACGGTGACCACAGCCACAGGCGTTTCTGACCTTGCCACAGGCCAGGCCGCACAAGCCAACCAGACGTTCGAGATTGGGTCGCAGACCAAGATGATGACCGCGGTGATGATCCTGCAACTGGTGCAGCAGGGCGTGATCGACCTGGATGCCAAAGCCGCCGACTATCTGCCTGCCGCCGTGATCGCGGGCATTGCGAACGCCGATACGGCCACCGTGCGGCAGATGCTGAACATGACATCTGGCCTGCCAAACTATACCGAGGCGGTTGATGCGGATGGCATTCCGCTGTTCGTTGACGCATTGCTAGACCACCCAAATCAGGTGTTCGGTCCCAAACAAGCCCTTGAAATCGCGCGGGGGATGGAGGCGACAGGCGCGCCGGGCGAGGCGTATTATTATTCCAACACCAACTTCCTGCTGCTGGGCAAGATCATCGAGGCACAGACAGGCAAGTCATTTTTTGCCGCACTGCAAGACACTATTCTGACACCTGCGGGCATGACAGATACCGTGCGGCAACTGGGCACCGCTGACCCGCGCCTGTCCAGCTATCTGGAAAATCCGGCCACGGGCGAATTGATTGACGTGACCCGCGCGCAGTGGGAAATGCGGGGCGAGGCGGGCGTGGTGTCAACGACCACGGATATGATCAGCTTTCTGAAGGCGCTGTTCATTGACAAGACACTGTTGGGGCCAGAGGCGCTGGCCGACATGATGGATGGCCTGTCGACCGGGGCCAACGATCAGATTGCCACGTTCTTTGGCCTTGGTCTGGTGAAATTTACTTTGGCCAATGGTCATACCTTTGTCGGCTTTACGGGGGGCACCCTCGGCACTGTCAGCAGCACCTATCTGGATCTCGAAACAGGTACGGTCATCTCGCTCGCGGGTACGGCCGAGGATGTGGATACCACGCTGGGCGGCTTGAAACTGTTCGAGGCGCTGGAGGCGGCTGCGGCATGGTCGCCCAACGATGACGGCAGCCCGCTGCGGATCATGTCGGGGTCTGCGGGGCATATGCAGTTGACGGAAACGGCTGATGGCCTGCGCTTTGCCCTTGCCGGGGCGGCGCTGACACTGGACCGCGATTTGCGGGCCACCACAACGCAGTCGGTGCGGTTTGCCGATGGGTCAGTGGTTGTGGTGGGTGACAATGCACGGGGCACGACGGGCGATGATGCGGCCAACCGCGTGGATATCCTGCGCGACTTTGCGGCAGCGGCGGACAAGGATAACCAAATACTGGGTCTGGGCGGCGATGACCGTTTGCGTGGCGGGCATGGTGACGACCGTGTGCTGGGCGGGCAGGGCAATGATGCGCTGTGGGGCCGCGATGGCGATGACCGGCTGGCAGGCAGTGCCGGGCGCGATATGCTCATGGGTGGTCTGGGCGCCGATACACTGCGTGGGGGTGCGGGTGCGGATACGTTCGTGTTTCGCAGTGCCGACCAATCGCCGATTTTCGCGGGCGACGTCATCCGTGATTTTCAGAAAGGCACAGACCACGTCGACCTGTCGCTGATCAACGCAGGGACCGAATCTGGGGCCTTCATCTGGCGCGGGACAGATGTGTTTACCGGCACTTCAGGCGAAGTACGGGTGATTGATCAGGCAAAAGGCACCTTTGTTCGGGTCGATATGAACGGTGATGGGCTATCCGATATGGGCTTTTTTCTACAAGATGCCCATGGCATCACGACTTCTGATTTTCTGCTCTAGTTTGGCCATTCCATCGGCCAGACACCAATCAGAATTGCACTAATCCAACATCACTTGATCGACGGGCAAGCCAAAAACAGGCCTTTGCCCGCCGAGTCACGCAGGGGTGCGCGCAAGCCGCCACCCTGCCCCTTTCCCTTCCCCTCACCTGTTTCTATAAGGACAAGCCTGCCTCATGACAGAGTCGCGGGCACGCGCCCCTTTGCCCATCAAGGATCCTCACGGGATGTCGATACTCTCAGGCCTCTTTTCGTCAGACATGGCGATCGACCTCGGCACCGCCAATACGCTCGTCTATGTGCGCGGCAAAGGCATTGTGCTGAACGAGCCGTCCGTTGTGGCCTATCACATCAAGGATGGCAAAAAGCAGGTTCTGGCCGTCGGCGAGGACGCCAAGCTGATGCTGGGCCGCACCCCCGGCAGCATTCAGGCCATCCGCCCGATGCGTGACGGCGTGATTGCCGATTTCGACACGGCGGAAGAGATGATCAAGCATTTCATCCGCAAAGTGCACAAACGCACGACATTTTCCAAACCCAAGATCATCGTCTGCGTCCCGCATGGGGCAACCCCGGTGGAAAAGCGCGCCATCCGCCAGTCGGTGTTGTCGGCGGGCGCACGGCGTGCGGGATTGATTGCCGAACCCATCGCAGCAGCCATCGGCGCGGGCATGCCGATCACCGACCCCACGGGCAATATGGTCGTCGATATCGGCGGTGGCACAACCGAGGTGGCCGTGCTGTCGCTGGGTGACATCGTCTATGCGCGGTCGGTGCGTGTGGGTGGCGACCGGATGGATGAGGCGATCATCAACTATCTGCGCCGCCATCAGAACCTGCTGATCGGCGAATCCACCGCCGAACGCATCAAAACCTCCATCGGCACGGCGCGCATGCCCGATGACGGGCGCGGGTCATCCATGACCATCCGGGGGCGCGATCTGTTGAACGGCGTGCCCAAGGAAACCGAGATCAATCAGGCCCAGGTGGCCGAGGCATTGGCCGAACCCGTGCAGCAAATCTGCGACGCGGTGATGCAGGCGCTGGAGGCGACACCGCCGGA
>JANNBG010000722.1:0-3329 GCA_031385205.1 Rhodobacterales bacterium | reverse complement strand
GGTATAGGCATACCACGCCCCGCGACTGTCACTCACCACATTGCCCGCCGCATCATAGGCGTAAGCCCGCGTGCCGCCCGTGGCGAGATTGATGCCGGACAGGCGGTTGGAGGTGAGGGGGTGACCGCATCTACGCGGGTGGTGAGAATGGCCCCGTGAGGCAGGGCGCGACAACGGCACGTGTCGGTTTTCGCAGCGCGGTGGGTTGACGCCCAACCTACAGGGCAATGCCCCCCTCATGGCAATATCTTCCCCGGGTTCATCATCCCATCCGGATCCAGTGCGGCCTTGATGCGGGCCATCACGTCCAGTGCCACGGGGTCTTTTTGGCGGGCCATGGAGGGTTTTTTCGACAGGCCGACGCCGTGTTCGGCGGAGAAGCTGCCGCCCAATGACTTAACGATATCCTCGATAGTGGTCATGACGCGGTCGGCGAGGGTGGGGTCATCATAAGTGGGAAAGACGGTGAAGTGAATGTTGCCATCGCCGAGATGGGCGACGGCCATGGTTTCGGCACCGGGATTGAGGGCGGGCAAGGCGGCATGGATGCGGGTGAGGAACGTGGCCACCCCATCCAAAGGCAGGGAAAGATCGGTATCAATGGCGGGTTTGCGGGCATAGGTGATCTCTGCCGCCAGCTCTCGCCGTTCCCACATGATGCGGCGTTGCGACTCATTTTGGGCGATTTCGGCATCCAGCAGTGTGCCGTTGGTCAGCATGGGTTCCAGCACGGATTCCAGCAGCGCGGTAAGGGGGGTGCGGCCATCATCACCCGGTGTGCAGTCACGCGGGGCGGTGGCGGCGAGTTCGACCAGAATCGTGACGGGGGGGGCGGGGGTGAAGGCTTGGCGGATGTCAGGGCGGGCATGGGCAAGGCGGGACATGTAGGTTTCTGGCATGTATTCAAAGGCTTCGACAAGGCCACCTGTGGCATCGCGCAGGGTGTTGAGCAGGGTCAGGGCGTCGGTGACATTGTGCATGGCGAGGGTGGCTGTGGCATGGGTGCGGGGGGCGGGGACGAGTTTCATGACGGCGGCGGTGATGATGCCAAGGGTGCCTTCAGCCCCGATGAACAGATCGCGCAGGTCGTAGCCGGAGTTGTCTTTGTGCAGGGCGGACATGAGGTTGAGGATGCGGCCATCGGGCAGGACGACTTCAAGGCCAAGGCACAGGGCACGGGTGGAGCCATAGCGCAACACGTTGGAGCCACCTGCGTTGGTGGACAGAACCCCGCCAATCATGGCGGAGCCACGCGCACCGAACCAGAGGGGGAAATAAAGGCCGTGTTTATCGGCGGCTTCGTGCAGGTTGGTCAGCACGACGCCGGCTTCGACGATGGCGATGCGGGCGTCGGGGCGGATGTCGCGGATGCGGTTTAGGCGTTCGACGCTGACCATCAGCCCGCCCGTGGTCATGGCACCGCCGACGATGCCTGTCAGGCCTGCGACAGGGACGATGGGGGTGTTGTAGTGGGCCGCGATTTTGATGGTGGCGGCAACCTGTGCGGTATCAGCGGGGCGGACGACGGCGGTGGGTTGGGCGGTGTATTTGCCGGTCCAATCCGTGCAATAGCGGGCCATGTCGGGGCCGGTCAGCACATGGGCGGGGCCGAGCAGGGTGGTCAGGTCAGCGATCAGGGTCATAGGGCACCTCTGCCCGCAGGATCACGGGTTTTTGCGGATAGCGCCAGTGGTTCTGGTTGACGAAAGGCAGATGTGCGGCAACGATTGCGGAAAAATGGAGGCTGTCATGATCCGTGCCTTGTTCTTGTCTGCGACGCTGGCCGTGATGCCGGTGGTGGCCACGGCGCAAGAGGTGCCGTCCCCGCCTGCGGGCACTTATCAGTTGGACCCGGCGCATGCGCGGTTGATTTTCCGGGTGAACCATCTGGGGTTTTCGAAATATACGGCGTTTTTCAAGACCTTCACGGCGACATTGCAGTTTGACCCGGCCAATCCGGCGGCGATGACCCTGTCTGCGACGGTGGACCCTGCGTCAGTGGAGACGCATTACCCGGACGCATCGTTCGACTTTAACGCGACGATCGCGGGGCCGGAATTGCTGGATGCAGGGCAGTTTCCGACGATGACCTATGTCAGCACGGGAATCACTGTGACGGGGGAGAAGACGGCGGATGTGACGGGCGATCTGACGCTGCACGGGGTGACGAAGCCGGTGGTGTTGGCGGTGACGTTCAACGGCGGCTACGGCGCGAATGACATGGACCCGGGTGGGGCGAGGATTGGGTTTTCAGCGGTGGGAATGTTGAAGCGGTCGGAGTTTGGCATGGGCTTTGGGGTGCCCGCACCGGGGACGACAATGGGGGTGTTCGACGAGGTGGAGATCATCATCGAGGCGGAGTTTCTGAATGCGGATGCGAAGACGCCGTAAGGGGCGGAAATTGGGGGAAAAGTGACGTCTGCACAGCGTCTGCACCACGTCTTCTTTACAGGCGTATGTTCAGGATACGTTGGGGTGCGCTGGGGTCTTTTTGCAGGACGGGTGTTTGAGGTACCAAGTGGGGGGGCGGTTGGAAATGCGCCTTGGGTGATACAGGTGCACGTCAGTCTGAATGTCAGGGTTGAGGCCGGAGCCCATCGCGGACTTTTGTTTCATTGGGCGATTGCCACTGGCTCCGTGATCGCGGTCTTTTGCTTTATGGCAGCATTGGTAACGCTACTTCGCTTTTTTGACGTAAAAATAGCCAAGGCTGACGTCAGCTCCATCATACCGAAGATTGCCAACGTTTTGCTCAATCTTTTTTCGTTGACTGTTGAAGAACGTGAGGCGCTTTGAACTTACCCCCGTGACCACTGTGTAGTGCAAGACATCCCTGGGCTCTGACGCAACGCGGACAAGTGAAACAACGACGGCTTTAGCGCCTCTATCCAGCAAGTCTTTCAGCCTTACAAGACGATCAGGGTAATCTGTCTCAGAATCGACACCCCAAGCTGCTCCACTTAATTTTTGAAACAGTTCGCGGCAGTCTTCCTCGTCGATACCTTTGCGGATCGCTTTTGAAAGGTTCCAACCCTTTTCCTTTTGCATAAACTTGATGGCGTTACGAAAAGGATCCGCAGCATCGTCCAAAGTGGCGATTTCTCCACACACATTCATCGCATTTATTGCAGCATAGATGCTGCACAGCCAGTCAAGCGCCCCCTGCTGGAGCGGAAACACGTCGTCATTCATAGGGCCGATCCTTTGTCGCTGATATAGCCGGGAATCGAGAGAACAGTTGTGATTTCCATAAGTCAGCAATGTGACGATGTCTATCAGCGCGATCCTTCAACCTGACCCGACTCCGTCGAATTACGGCGCAACCTTTG
>JANNBG010000690.1:0-3355 GCA_031385205.1 Rhodobacterales bacterium | reverse complement strand
CCGTGATCCGGTCGCCATCATGGCACAGCAACACATGGTTCAGATCCGGCCTGTCGGTTGCGCCCAGTGCCGCAAAGGGTGCCGTGCAGACCAGCCGTTCATCCGTCGCCACTGCATCAACGGCATCCCCAATCAAATCTTTCGGCCCGATCAACCGCGTCTGTGCCGCCTCAAACCCAAATGTTGACAAGATCGCCGCCGCGCCGTCGTCCGCCACCACGCGCGTGTAACCCGCATAGCGCATGCCCGTGGTATTCGCCGTATCCAGCACCAGAATGCACGCCGCATTCTTGGGGTTCAGCCGCGCCACAAGATCACTTTTGTACATGACATGCTTTTGGTCTGCCACGATCAGCAGCCCGCGTTTGCCCGAAACCCCCAGATACTTGTGCAGACTGTCAAACGCAAAGAACGGTGCCGATAACCCCCGGTCCGAAATCGCAAAGCCGAAACAGTCGCGCAGACCCAGCGCATGCATCGCAAAATTCGTCACCGACGTGCCCAGATGCAAATCCGGCAACCAATGCGCAAACAAGATCGCCTCGGTCCCCGCCACATCGCCCAGACGCGGCACCAGTTCCGCCACCATCGCCGCAAACGGCGCACGGTCTGTGGCCATCAGCCATGTTTCCACATTGCTGTCACTTGCATCAAACGGCATCCCGTTCGATGCAAAGAATTTGCGCACGTAATCTTCCCAATAGGCAAACTGCGTGCGCCATTCTTCTTGTGGCGGCTCAAGCCCGCCGAATTCGTCCCAGACAATCTTTGATGTGTCGAAGAAAAGGCTCATGGCTCAGGCACTCGCTGCAAAGGAACGGAACGCTTTCAGAAGGTGCACATGCGATGTGCCTTCCATGTATTCATAGGCTTTCGCATCCCGGCACCGTTTCAGCAGGCCCGGCGATTGCACGATGTCCGCCACCGGCAGCAGCCGGAACACTGCCCCCACCACGTCATCCAGAAAGGCCACGGCATCCAGTTTCAGGCGGCTGGTTTCATGCACCCTTGGCGTGCCCGCCTCATAGGCCACTGCAATCTCGGACAACCGGTCCAGAAACACCGCATGCCGCAGGAACCCCGCCGCCAACTGCTGCGGCGCCACCCCCATGGCCTGCAAGGCATCCAGCAAACCGCGTGCCGTCCCAATCGCCAAGGCCGACACCACCGGGCGATAGCGGTCAAACACCGAATTCATCGCAAAGAACCCGTCGCGCAAGCCCCGGTTCAAGCCATGGCCCAGGATCATTTCATCTGAAACCGGCAGATCATCCACCACGATTTCCGTTAAATCCGCCCCCGCCAAGCCTTGCATCGGCAGCCTTGTGATGTGCATGCCCGCAATCGCCAGCGCATCGCACACCACCATCTTGTGGCTGTTGGACCGCGCGTCCCGCGCAAAGATCAGCCCGAAATCCGCCTGCGCCGCACTGCCCACCAGCTTTTTGTGGGCCCGCAAGCGCCGCCCACCCGGCCCATCACTGACAGTGCTCGTCCCCGCCGTCGCGTCAGACCCCACCTGCGGTTCCGTAATGGCAAAGAAACTGCGCTGTGGCGCTATCGCATAGCGTTGAAAATACCGGTCGATCTGGTCCGCATGCCCCAACACCTTGATCGCATAGCCTGACATCGTCGGTGTCGGCAGCGCCAGAATGCAGCTGGCATCATGGCGCGCGATGCGTTCCGCAATCGCCATTTGCAGCCCGTATCCCACCACATCCCGCCCAAAGGCCCCTGCGCAATTCGGCACCGGATTATACGCATCCGGCACCTCGATCAGCGTGATCGCCCTAAGCAGGTCATTCTCCCACAACGCCGCCCAAGCAGCCGGGTCATCTTCCAGCGCAATTCCCACGCGCTGCAGCAAAGGCCCCAGATCGTCCAGTTCCCCCAACGCCGGGTGTTCGAAAAAGGTCATCTCATGTCTCCGCATATGCAAAGGGCCGGGGTGTTGGCGTGGCAATCGCCCGCCGGCTTTGCTTGCCCAAAAGGTCACGCAATCCATCACGTTCGCGGATCACACTCAGGCCATCGCCATCAAACATCACCTCGGCCGGACCACCAAAGCTCAGGAACAGCACCGATGATGATGTCAGCCCATAAGCCCCGCTTGTGTCGATCCGCAGCAGATCACCGGCCTGCAGGTCTGGCAGCACAATCCCCTGTGCAATCACATCCGTCGGCGTGCAAAGTGGCCCTGACACCGTCCACTCTTGCACATCACCGCTCCGCGGCTGCACTGCCCGTATCGGAAAGTTTCGCCGAAACGCCGCCGCCTGCGCCGCTGCTGCATGGCAATTCGACCCCCCGTCACAAATCGCAAAGCGTTTGCCCTTGGTCACCTTCACCTGCCGCACTGCTGTGACGAAAACCCCCGCCTCCGCCACCATATAGCGCCCCAGTTCGATCATCACCCGCGCGCCCGGATGGGCCGCCTTCCACCCCGCCAGCAAGGGCCGCATCACTGCACCCAGTGCCGCCAGATCAAGCGTGCCTTCGCTGTCGTGGTAAGGCACCCCCCAGCCGCCACCGATGTCCACAAAATCCAGCCGGTGCCGCACCCGCGCCGCCACATCATCCGCCAGCGCCAAAATCTCGCGCGTGTTCTGCGCAATCACCGCATGGTCCAAAATGCGCGTGCCCATATAGACATGGATGCCCGACAGCCGCAAAAGCCGCGCCTGCGCAATCCGCGCAATGGCCGCGTCGATGTCATCCGCATCAATGCCGAATTGCGTCGCCTTGCCGCTCATTGACAGGCGTGCCCCCGGCACATGAAACGCCGGGTTGATCCGCAACGCCACCGCCTGTCGCACCCCCAAGTCTGTGCTGACCCTTGCAATCTGGTCAATCTCGTCCAGCGATTCCGCGATGATCGCCTTGACCCCCACCTGCATCGCCCGCACGATTTCCGCCGTGGATTTTGCCGGCCCCACAAAGATCATCTCTGACGGTGCCACCCCCGCAATCAGGCAAGCCTCCAATTCAAAGATCGAACAGAACTCCACCCCCATGCCTTCGCGCGTCAGCGTCTGCACGACCGAAATGTTCGGGTTCGCCTTCAGCGAATACACGAATTCCGCCATCGGCAGCGCCGCCTTCACCGCCCGCACCCGCGCCCGCAATGCCTCGGCGCTATAGGCATAAAGCGGGGTTCCCACGGCACGCGCCGCACGCGCCAGTTGCTGGTCAGACAGCGCCATAATTACACCACCTCTGCGGGGCTGGTCAGCACCTGCTGCAGAAACGCCCGGATACTGGCAAAGCTGGCAAACGCATCCACCGCCTGCACATCCAATGCCTGCAGCATGTCGAACATGTCCACGCCATGCTCTTCCAGGGATCCGCTGATTGC
>JANNBG010000653.1:0-1575 GCA_031385205.1 Rhodobacterales bacterium | reverse complement strand
GCGATTATGTGACGCCTGACCTGATTGGGGGGGGCAAATTGCCGATGATCGCGAATATGATCGAGGTCCAGATGCTCAAGCAGAACAACCGTGCTTTGGGGTCGGCCATTGCGGTGTCGGCCATGCTGATTGTGGCGGCGGTCAGCGTCATATTCGTGCTGCTGAATCGCCGGTATCTGAAGGGGAACAGCCGATGAAATCCCCGGGTTTGCGCATTTATGCCGTGGCCTATCTGATCTTCCTCTATGCGCCTATCGTGCTGCTGCCGCTTTTTGCGTTTAACGACAGCAAAGTCATTTCCTTTCCGCTGTCAGGTTTTACAACCAAATGGTTCGGCGAGATGTGGGACGATGCGCAGTTGTGGAATGCGCTGCGCAATTCGCTGTTCATCGCGTTTTCGGCGGCGTCAATTGCCACGCTTTTGGGACTGTTCGCCGCGCGTGCATCGACGCGGTTCAAGTTTCAGGGCAAGGGGCCGATCCTGGGGCTGATTATGCTGCCTCTCGTCTTGCCCGAAATGATCATGGCGATGTCATTGATCGTGGTGTTGCTGACGCTTGGCATCCCCTTGTCGATCTTCACGATCATCCTGGGGCATATCCTGATCTGCACGCCGTTTGCAGTGGCGATCCTCACTTCGGCGTTTCAATCCTTGGATGTGTCTCTGGAAGAAGCAGCCTATGATTTGGGCGAGTCGACATTTTCGACCTTCATGTTGATTATCCTGCCGCTGGTCTGGCCCGGCATCGTGTCGGCATTCCTGATCAGTTTTACCATCAGCCTTGATGAATTCATCATCAGCAACTTCCTTGGCGGCAGCGACACGGTCTTGTCGGTCTATATCTTTGGCCAGTTCCGGTTTCCGGCGCGCGTGCCCTCGATGATGGCACTGGGCACCGTGCTGGTGCTGGTGTCGATTACCTTGCTTGCAATCGCAGAATACTTCCGTCGGCGCGGCATCGCGAAAACCGGTGGGAAAAATACCGGAGGCTTCCTGTGACCGAGAAACCAGTGATGATCGAGTTTCGGGATGTGCAAAAGTATTACGGCGATTACCACGCCCTGCGCGGGATCACCGGGACGATCAAGGCGGGCGAGTTTTTTTCCCTGCTGGGCCCGTCGGGTTGTGGCAAGACCACGCTGCTGCGCACGATCGCAGGGTTCGAGGGGATTTCTTCGGGCGTGGTGCTGATCGACGGCAAAGATATGGCGACGATCCCGGCGAACGAGCGGCCCACGAACATGGTGTTCCAGTCCTATGCGATTTTCCCGCATCTGACGGTGGAGGAGAACGTGGGTTTCGGGCTGCGGCGTGACCCGCGGACCAAGCCGGAAAAAGCCATGGCGGTGGCCGAAGCCTTGGAGATGGTCGGGCTGAAGGGCTTTGGCAAACGCGCGGCGCATGCGCTGTCTGGCGGGCAACGGCAACGGGTGGCCCTGGCGCGGGCGTTGATTTTGAAACCCAAGGTACTGCTGCTGGACGAGCCGTTGAGCGCGTTGGACAAGAAGATGCGGGAACAGATGCAGGTTGAACTGATCCGGCTGCAGCGGCAGGTGGGGATCACATTCATTCTG
>JANNBG010000621.1:0-5302 GCA_031385205.1 Rhodobacterales bacterium | reverse complement strand
CAGGGTTTCTTCACCGTTGAACGCACCTGCCCGACCTGTAACGGGGCTGGCCAGATGGTGAAAAACCCCTGCAAGAATTGCGCAGGCCATGGTCGGATCGAAAAAGATCGCTCCTTGTCGGTCAACATCCCGGCTGGGGTGGAAACTGGCACTCGTATTCGTCTCGCAGGCGAAGGCGAAGCCGGGATGCGCGGCGGGCCGTCGGGTGATCTTTACATCTTTATCGAGATGAAAGAGCACGCGATTTTCCAACGCGACGGCGTGCATCTGTTCTGCCGCGTGCCCGTATCCATGGGCACCGCCGCATTGGGTGGTGAGGTCGAGGTGCCCACGATTGACGGCGGGTCCAGCCGTGTGAAGGTGCCTGCGGGTAGCCAAACCGGCAAGCAGATGCGCCTGCGCTCCAAAGGCATGCCTGCCCTGCGTGGTGGTGGCGTGGGCGATATGTTGATCGAACTGGCTGTTGAAACACCCGTGAACCTGACCTCACGGCAAAAAGACCTTCTGCACGAATTTGAAAAGCTGAGTGAGGAGAACAACCCCGAAGGCTCCAGCTTTTTCTCCAAGGTCAAAGGGTTCTGGGACAGCATGAAAAGCTGACGTGTGGTCAGCATTTCCGGGTTAACGTTTCCTTCACCAATTCTGCGGCAGGATGCGGCTATGGCCCAGCATCCCGCCTTTCACGAAGCCCCCCTGCCCTTGTTCGCGCACACGGATGAGGATGAAACACCCACCGGCATGTTTGCCGACCGTGTGCCATCTTACCTCGCCGACCACCGCAAGCGCCTGCGCACGCGGTTCATGGAAGGCGGCGCTGCCGCCATGCCAGATTATGAGCTTCTGGAACTGGTGCTGTTCCGCGCGCTGCCCCGGCAGGACGTGAAACCGCTGGCACGGTCGTTGCTTGAAACTTTCGGCGATTTCAATCGCATCGTCGCCGCCGAACCCGCCCGCCTGTTGTCTGTCAAAGGTGTCGGTGAAACGGTCGTGCAGGAATTAAAAATCGTCGAAGCCGCCGCCCACCGCATGATGCGCGCCAAAATCATGCAGCGCCCCGTGCTGTCGTCATGGGAATCGCTTCTGGACTATTGCCATACGGCCATGAGTCACCGCGAGACGGAATGCTTTCGCATCCTGTTTCTGGATCGCAAGAATGTGCTGATTGCCGATGAAGAACAGGCGCGTGGCACGGTTGACCATGTGCCAGTTTATCCGCGCGAGGTGGTCAAGCGCGCATTGGAACTGAACGCAAGCGCGTTGATTTTGGTGCATAACCACCCGTCAGGTGACCCCACACCATCCGATTCGGATATCACCATGACCAATCAGGTGCAGGATGCGGCGGGGGTCTTGGGCATCACCGTGCATGACCACCTTATCATCGGTAAATCGCGTGAAGTGTCGTTCCGCGCGCAGGGGTATCTTTAGGCCCGCCCTTACAGCCCGCTCTTCGCCCGCAGCCATAACTCCACCCGCCGGTTCGTCGCACGGCCCAGCGTTGTTGTATCGCAGGCCATCGGCAGCACCTCGCCGTAGCCCTGCACCAATGGCAGCGCCCCCGCCGCCAAATCCGGTGCCGCCTCGCGCAATGCCCCCAACACCGCCTCGGCCCGTTCGCCCGACAATGTCAGGTTTTCGGCAGCCACCCCCTGCCCATCCGAAAAACCTGCCAGCACCAGCGTTTGCCCCACATATTGCCCCGCCAACAGCAGCTGCGCCAAATCCGCCAGATTCTGCTGCGAATTGGCGTCCAGCCCGCCGTTGTCATCCATCCGAAACGTCAACGACAACCGCGCCGCCCCCGTCATCGCCTGTGCTATGCCTTGCAGATCGGCCATCGTCGTCTCATCCCCCGCGCCCTTGATCGCCGTATCCAGCCGTTGCCCATCCAGTGACATCACCTGTTGCACCACACCGCGGTCAATGTAGCCCGTCTTCGCAATCGCCCCTTGTGCCGCTGGCGTTGCCAGAAACTCCAGAAACTCCCGTGTCAGCAGCGGCAGGCGGCGCGGCGGCGTCAGCAGGAAAATCGGCAAAGATAGCGGGTAATCATCCGCCTTCACCGCCAAAGGCGTCGGCACCAGCCGATAGCCACAACTGTCCGTCAATGGCAGCAGTTTGGCCGCGCCTTGCGTCGCCTGCCCCGTGATCGCCAGGGCATAGGGGTCGCGCGCCACCGCCGCCGCCAGACTGGCAAGGTCCGCATGCAGGATCGTCGCCTTGATCTTGCGCCCCAGCCGCGCCGACAGAGCCCGTTGCAGATCAAGGTCAGGGTTCAGTGCATGCAGCGCAATCGGCATGTCAGGTCCGCCCACATCTTGCCAATTCGTCACGTCACCTGCCAAAACCCCTGCCAGATCCCGCGTCGACATCGCCGGGGTCGGGTTATCCGCTGCCATGATCGCAATCAGCGCATCCATCGCCAGTGCCTGATGCCCCACCCCGTCACCGACCGCTGCCGCCACAATCAAATCCGCCTGCCCGGCTGTCATCGCCGCCATGGCCGCATCCGGGGCGGCCGGGGCAAAGCTGATCTCGGCCAGCGTCTTGCCCGTCTCCGGGTCCGCCAGAATCGCCGCAAATCCGGCGCCGCCAAAGACCGGCTGATAGATCAGCCCCCGCGTGGCCGCAAAGCTGCGAAACAAGGGCGGGATCAGCGCCACACCCGCATCAGGCGCACCCGTGATGCGGATCACCGCCTTGGGGGCTGTCAGATCAGGGCAACCGGGGCCGGTGCAGATCACGCCCTGCCCATCCACCGTTAGCAAACCATATGACGTGTCGATCCGGTAGAACGCGCCGTCAAAGCTTTGCAGCGTGCCTTCCAGCCGGATACCGCCTTCGCGCGCCGTCAGTGTCACGTCCTGTGCCGCGGCAATGCCGGGGATCAGAAGGGCCGCGACAAACCCCGCGCACCACGCCAAAATCCCCATGAAACCCCGCTTGAACGATCTAGTTTGCCGCCACCATTGTCGGGTCTGACACCAGATTATTCAACACCAGAATGTCACCAATCGCTGTGCAATCGGGTGTGGCCAGCGTCAGGTCCATGGTCACCGCAGCACCCGCCGCACTGGACAGCGTTTCACCCAGCAATTCGCGCCCACAGGTTTTGCTGGTGACAGCCGCTTCGACCACGATTTCGGGTTTGCCGGTTGCGGGATAGGTATAAACTTGCGCCAGCATCGGCAGTTGCACTGTCGTATCACCCAACATGGTCAGATAGCCGCCGGTCCCGGCTGCCCCGACCACGGGCTTGTGCGGGTCTCTCGCTGACACATGGCCCGGCTCGTCATAGGTTGCGCCGTTTTCAAACGCATGCACCTGAAACGCATCGGCCTCTTGCCACTGCACACCAAACCGCCGCAAACCCGCCAGATCGGGCATCGCAACGGCAGATGTCACCGCAGGCGCCCCTTTCAGCGTCACAGAAACCTGTCCCTTGGCATCCAGTGCCGGCAAGGTCACAAACAACGTTCCCGACACACTGGTTTTCCCGGTGATGGCAAGGCCCGCATGCCGCAGCACCACGCGCGTCTCGGGCGCGCAGGGGGCCATCAGCGTGACACCGATCATCGCATTCTCGTTTGCCGCCAAATCGAGCGTGACGGGGCAAGCCTCGGCCACTGGTGCGGGTTGGGCTGCAGGTTTTGGCGCTGGTGCGGGCAGGACAGGATCGGTCAATGCCGCCATCACCACCGCGGCTTGCGGTGGCACCACAACAGGCGCCGGTGTCGCCACAACCAGCGGCTTTTGCGCAGGCAAGACAGCGAGCGGTTTCTTTGGTCCCGCTGAAACCTGTGTGATGGCTGTTGGCGTCATTGTCGCCGCTGCAACCTGATGTTTCGTCCCAGCCCCATTCTGCACAATCTGGCCCGCGCCCAAGGCGATGCCAATCGTTGCGAAAATAAGGGCCAAACGACGTTTGCGATCCATTGCTGCCTCCACACGGCTGTTCAATGGTCATCATTATTGCGCGATAGCGGCTACTGCGTGGCAGAACTGGGGAATGTTTCCAGCAGTTGCGGCGACGGCAGGGCAATCCTGCCGTCGAAATGCCGCAATCAGACCAGCTTGCCGTGGCAATGCTTGAACTTTTCGCCTGACCCGCAGGGGCAGGTGTCATTGCGTCCGGGGTTGCCCCATGTCGCCGGATCCGCCGCATCAAACCCAGCCAAACGCGTTGCGCTGGCCGGATCACCCAGTGGGGCCGTCACTGGGGCTGCCATGACAGGGGCCAAGGCTGGCGTTGCCACAACAGGTGCCGCCTGCACCGCCGCCGCACGCGCCTGCTGTTGCGCCAAAATCTGCTGCGCCATCGCCTCTTGTTCCGCCTGCGTAATCGGCCGCACCTGACCCAGCTTTTGCGTCACGTCCTGCCGCAGGCTGTTCAGCATCGATTCGAACAACTGGAAGCTTTCCGTCTTGTATTCGTTCAGCGGGTCGCGCTGCGCATAGCCCCGGAACCCCACCACCGACCGCAGATGTTCCAGCGTCAGCAAGTGCTCGCGCCATTTTGCATCAATCGTCTGCAGCAACAGCTGCTTTTCGATGGTTTGCATCGTATCCGCCCCGAACGCCTCGGCCTTTTCCGCCATCAGCTTGTCAGAAGCTTCCATGATCCGTTCACGGACCACATCCTGATCGACGCCTTCCTCTGCCGCCCATTTCATCACCGGAATATCCAGGCCCAGCTTTTCAATGCAGGCCACATACAGCCCCTTGGAATCCCACTGGTCTGCATAAGCCTTCGGCGGCATATAGAAATCTACCAAATCCGTGACCACCTGATGGCGCATATCCGTCGCCACTTCGGTAATGTCTTCCGCTTCCATGATCTCGCGCCGCTGGCCAAAGATCGCCTTGCGCTGATCGTTCATCACGTCATCGAATTTCAGCAGCTGCTTGCGGATGTCAAAGTTGCGCCCTTCAACCTTGGCCTGCGCGCGTTCCAAGGATTTGTTCACCCATGGGTGAATGATCGCCTCGCCCTCTTTCATGCCCAGCTTTGACAGAACGTTATCCAGCCGCTCCGACCCGAAAATTCGCATCAGATCATCTTCAAGGCTCAGAAAAAACGACGACCGCCCCGGGTCACCCTGCCGCCCCGACCGCCCGCGCAACTGGTTATCGATGCGGCGCGACTCGTGCCGTTCAGTGCCCAACACGAACAAGCCGCCCGCCTCCAGCACAGCTGCCTTTTCATCGGCATGTTCCGCCTCGATACGCGCACGCACCTCATCCGGGTGCAGTTGCGGGTCTGCCGCAATCGCCTCCAGCACCTTCATTTCCACGTTGCCGC
>JANNBG010000620.1:0-1868 GCA_031385205.1 Rhodobacterales bacterium | reverse complement strand
GTGGAGGGCCGCGTGGTCGAGATTGTGCAGGGGATGGCGTTGACGCTGGGGGCGGTGGCTGCGGTGGACTATCGGCGCGGCTATCCGGTGACGATCAATACGCCGGAAAATACCGGGTTTGCGGCGGCGGTGGCACTGGGCATATCGGGGCAGGTGGATACCAATACACCGCCGTTGATGGGGGCCGAGGATTTTAGTTTCATGCTGAATGAACGGCCGGGGGCCTATATCTTTATGGGCAACGGCGATACGGCGATGGTGCATCATCCGGCCTATAATTTCGATGATGCGGCCATTCCGTTTGGGAGCAGTTGGTATGCGGGCATGGCCGAGGCACGGATGCCGGTGGCATGATCGGCTGGATTTTGGTGGCGCTGATTGCGGCGTTGCATGCGTCTATCATGGTGCTGGAAATGCTGCTGTGGGAAACCCCGCGCGCGATGAAAGTGTTGGTTACGACACAGGAATTTGCGGTAAAGTCAAAGGTGCTGGCGGCTCATCAGGGGATGTATAACGGGTTTCTGATTGCGGGGCTGGCGGTGTGGATGGGGGGATGGGCATATTGCCCATCCTACGCGACGGATGCCGTGTAGGATGGGCAATTCTGCCCATCTTTCCGTTTGTTAAACGATGAATATGGCCATTTTACCGTGTCATCGACAAAGCCATGCTTCACTGGGTTTTGCCAGCAATAGGCCATGGCACTTGCGAAATCCCGCTCATCCCGCACCAGATGTTCCCAGAACCTGCGCTGCCACAACCCGCGCTCGCGTTTGGCAACCTTGCTGTCAGACCGGGGCACATCCAACCGCACGGAATGCGAAAACCGCGCCTTGATGCGTCGCCAGCGTTCGGAATAATCCGCGTCATCGGAGGGCAGGGTCCAGATGGCATGCAGATGGTTGGGCATCACGACCATCGCGTGGCAAGTGACGGGCAGTTCCTGCACGGTGCGGGCATAGGCAAAGCGCAGCACATCAATATGGTCGGTCAGGGTGGTGCCGCAGGGGTCGTCCAGACAGACGGTGAAGAAATATGTGGCGCCGGGCAGGCGGATGCGGCGATAATTTGTCATGCCATGATGATGGTAGGCACGGGTTAATTTTTGGTTGATGAATTGGGAAGAAAGATGGGCATATTGCCCATCCTACGCGACGGGTGGTGGGGAAGATGGGCAATGTGCCCATCTTCCCCACCAAATCACAAGCCGCGTGCCAGTGCTGCAACACCCGTGCGGGCCATTTCGGCCAGACCCAAGGGGCGCATCAGATCGGCGAAGGCGTCGATCTTTTCAGGCGTGCCGGTGATTTCGAACACGAAGGATTCCAGCGTTGAATCCACCACATTGGCGCGGAAAATCTCGGCCAGGCTCAGCGCCTCCACCCGTTGCGCGCCGCCGCCCACCACCTTGAACAGCGCCAGTTCGCGCTGCACGGCGGGGCCTTCCACCGTCAGATCATGCACCTCGTGCACGGGGACCATGCGTTCCAGTTGCGCCTTGATCTGCAGGATCACGGCGGGGGTGCCGGTGGTGACCACCGTGATGCGGCTGCGGTGGCCGGTATGGTCCACTTCGGCTACGGTCAGGCTGTCGATGTTGTAGCCGCGTGCCGAAAACAGGCCGATGATGCGGGCAAGAACGCCGCTTTCGTTATCGACGACAACGGTGAGGGTATGGGTTTCCTCGGATGGCAGGTTGGGATCGCGCAGGTCATAGGCGGAATGGCTGGTTGCACCACGTTTGATGTTGAGGGCGTTCATGGGGTGTCCTTATTCGGCGGCGTCTTTTGGCGCAGGGCGCGCAGTTGCTTTTGCAGTTCCGCCTTTATGGCGTCCCACATTGAATTCCACACCGGACCCAACGCGGC
>JANNBG010000611.1:0-3963 GCA_031385205.1 Rhodobacterales bacterium | reverse complement strand
CCCGCCACAATGCCAAGATCATGCGTAATCAGGATAATCGCCGTGCCAAAATCCCTGCGCACATCATCCAGCAGCCCAATGATCTGCGCCTGCACCGTCACATCCAGCGCCGTTGTCGGCTCATCCGCGATCAGCAGCCGTGGCTTGCACAGCAACGCCATCGCAATCATCACCCGCTGCCGCATGCCGCCCGAAAATTCATGCGGATACATATCAATCCGCGCCGCTGCATCCGGAATGCGCACCGCATCCAGCATCCGCAAACACTCCACCCGCGCTTGCCCCCGGCTCATCCCCGAATGCAGGGTCAGCACCTCGGCCATCTGGTCGATCACCCGCATATAGGGGTTGAGCGATGTCATCGGATCCTGAAAGATCATCGCAATTTCCTGCGCCCTGATCTTGTTCAGCGCGCCCTGCGACAGCCCCAGCATTTCCGTGCCATCATAGCGCACCGATCCCCCAGCCCGCCCATTGCGCGCCAAAAGCCCCATGATCGCAAACGCCGTCTGGCTTTTGCCCGATCCGCTTTCCCCCACAATCGCCAGCGTTTCGCCAGCGCTAATGTCAAAGCCCAGACCGTTCACCGCGTTCACATCACCATCCGCCGTGCTGAACGTCACTTTCAGGTTTTCAACTGATAACAAAGCCATTCAACGATCCTTTGGGTCAAGCGCATCGCGCAGGCCGTCACCCACGAAAAACAGGCTGAACAGAATGACGATAAAGACAAACAGCGGAAAGCCGATCTGCCACAATGTGCCGTATTGCATCTGGCTGGACCCCGCCGATATCAGCGCGCCCAAGGATGTATTCGGCTCCTGCACACCCAGCCCCAGAAAGCTGATGAAACTTTCATACAGGATCATGCTGGGCACCAGCAGCGTCGCATAAACCACCACCACGCCCAACAGGTTCGGCACGATATGGCGCAGCACAATCCGCATCGGCCGCACCCCCGTCGCAATCGCCGCTTCAACAAATTCCTTGTTTTTCAGGCTCAGTGTCTGCCCCCGCACGATGCGTGACATTTCCAGCCATGACAAAAGCCCAATCCCGATGAACAGCATCAGGATGGATTTGCCAAACACCACCAGCATCAGGATCAGCACGAACATATACGGGATCGACATCAGAATATCGACCAACCGCATCATCACAGAATCCACCCGCCCCCCCAGATAGCCCGCAACAGACCCATATAGCGTGCCAGCAATCACCGCGATGATCGTGCCCACAATCCCCACCATGAGCGAGATTTGCGTGCCCTGCACCGTGCGTGCAAACAGATCACGCCCCAATTCGTCCGTACCAAAATAATGCCCATTGGCAAATGCCGGCTGACCCAACGTCGCCACATTGCCCAGCACCGCCCAATCAATATCCTGATTGGACCATGCCGCGATCAACGGCCCGAACAGCGCGAACAACCCCACCAGGATCAGCGCGATCAAAGACCAGAACGCCGCCCGGTTGCGCATGAACCGTGTCCACGCATCACGCCACAAGGACCGGCCCTGCACATCGCCTGCCGCCTTCAGCAGCCGTTCCGACACGCCCGTAGGGTTTAACATGCTTGCCATTTGCGCCTCACAACCGGATTTTCGGGTCGATCCATGCATACAGCACATCGACCACAAGGTTGAACGTGATGGTCAAGACGCCCGTCAGAATCGTGATGCCCATGATGACCGAATAATCCCGGTTCAGCGCCGAGTTCACAAAATACTGCCCGATGCCACCCGTGCTGAAATACATGTCCACCACGACAGACCCTGTGATCATCGCCACGAACACCGGCCCCAGATAGGACAGCAGCGGCAACAACGCCGGTTTCAACGCATGCCGCAGAATGATGCGGCGCATTGGCAACCCCTTGGCCCGCGCCGTGCGGATGAAGTTGGCGTTCAACACCTCCAGCATCGATGACCGCGTGATCCGCGCGATGGAGGCCATATAACTGGTCGACAGCGCGATGACCGGCATGATGATAAACGGCCATTGCCCGCCCTGCCAGCCGCCGCCCGGCAACCAGCCCAGCCACAGCGTAAAGACCAACACCAATATCGGCGCCAGCACAAAGTTCGGCAGCACCTGTGCCCCGATGCTGAGGCCCACGGCAAAGTAATCCAGCCAGGAATTATGCGCCACCGCCGCCGAAATCCCCAACCCCACGCCCACCACCACGGCCAGCACAAAGCCGATGCTGCCATAGGTCAGCGTCACCGGAAAACCGCTCTCGATCAGGTCATTGACCGACTGATCCTTGTATTTGAACGATGGCCCAAAATCGAAATGCGCGATCACGCCCCATGTATAGTTCACGATCTGCACCGGCAGGGGTTTATCCAACCCATACTTCGCTTCGATATTCGCCAGAACCTCGGGCGGCAGTTTGCGTTCCTTGGTGAACGGGCCACCGGGTGCCGAATACATCAGCATGAACGAGGCCACGATCAGGATCAGGATGGTCGGAATGGCCACAGCCAACCGCCGCGCGATGAAATTCAACATGGATTATTCCGTGCAATAGGGCGCGTGTAGCCCAACAGGGCCACACGCGCGACAACGCTATTCAGCGACCCGGTACATGTCTTTCGCATACCAGTTATTCTGCACGTTATCATAAGGATAGCCCTTGATATCCTTGTTCATCATGAAAACGGAAGTATACTGATACAATGGCAGAATCGGCATTTCCGCCGCCATGATCTGCTCTGCCTTGGTATAGTTGCCCGATGGGTCCGCCTGCGTTTTCGCCTCGGCCATCAGCGCGTCATATTCCGCGTTCGACCACTTGCCATCATTCGCCTCGTTCCCCGTTGTCATGATGTTCAGGAACGTCGACGCCTCGTTGTAATCGCCACACCACGCGTAACGCGCCAGATCAAACTGCTGCTGGCTGCGCACTTCCAGATAGGTTTTCCATTCGAAGTTTTCCAAAACCACGTTCACGCCCAGCTTTTGCCGCGCCATCTGTGACACCACCGTTGCCAGCGCCTTGTGCGCATCCGATGTGTTGTAGATCAGGGTCAGGTTCAGCGGATTGTCCGGGCCAAACCCCGCCTCGGTCATCAATGCCACGGCCTTGGCGTCGCGTTCCGCCTGCGTCCAGCCCGCATAGTCGATCTCTGGCATTGTAAAGCCGTTGGTGAACTTGTGCGTCAGGTTATAGGCCGGGTATTGCCCGCCCTTCAGCACCGCATTCACAAACACATCACGGTCCAGCATGTAGGACAGCGCCTTGCGCACCCGCACATCCTTTAGCGCCGGGTTGCCAGACTCGCTCAGGTTCACCGTGTAGTAATAGGTGCACAGGTTTGGCACCGATGTCGCCTCGTCCGGGTTCGATGCCTTCAGATCCGGGTATTGGCCAATCGGGATGTCCGTCTTGTCCATCTCGCCCGCCTGATAGCGCGTCAGGGCAAGGTTTTCATCATTGATGACCAGCGATGTCACCTGTTCAATGATCGTATTCGCATTGTCCCAATAGTTCGGGTTGCGCACCATCGACAGGCGTTCTGCCGGCACCAGTTCTGACAGCATATAAGCCCCGTTCGACACCATGTTGCCGGGTTTGGTCCAATCCGCACCAAACTTTTCGATGGTCGCCTTTGGTGCCGGGAACAGCGTCGCATAGGTCGTCATTTCCGCAAAAAACGGTGTTGGCTCGTTCAGTTGCACTTCCAGCGTGGTGTCATCCACCGCCTTTACGCCCAACTGGTCAGGCTTGACCGTGCCTGCGATAATCTCGGCCGCGTTCTTGATGGTGGCCAGTTCCAGATACCAGGAATAGTTCGATGCCGTCGCAGGGTCTGCCGCGCGCTGCCAAGCATAGACGAAATCGCCTGCCACAACCGGATCACCGTTTGACCATTTGGCGTTGTTGCGCAGTTTGAATGTATAGGTCTTGTTATCGGGCGAAACCGTAAAGCTTTCTGCGACGCCCGGCACCAAAGCGCC
>JANNBG010000603.1:0-3787 GCA_031385205.1 Rhodobacterales bacterium | reverse complement strand
GCCTATAGTCATCATGATCTGCATGATGGCTTGCGGTCCGGGTTGTTCACGGAAGACGATCTGATGGACTTGCCGGTGACGGGGCCGGCCTTTGCGGAGGTGGACGCGCTCTATCCGGGGTTAGATGCGATGCGGCGCAGGCATGAAGCACTCAGGCGGGTGTTCGGGCGGATGGTGGAAGATGTGATTGCGGTGGCGAAGAACCGGCTGGAGGCGGCCAATCCGCAATCGGTGGAGGATGTACGGGGGCTGGGGATGACGGTGATCCGGTTTTCCAAGCCGCTGTATCAGGATCTCAAGGCGATCCGGTCATTCCTCTTCACCCGCATGTACCGCGCGCCTTCGGTGATGAAGGAACGGGCACGCGTGACGGAAACGATCAACGGGTTGTTCCCGCTGTTCATGGCGCGCCCCGAATTGCTGCCCACGGAATGGCGCATGGATGTGGCGGCGGCGGGCGATGAGGTGACGCTTGCGCGGATCGTGGCAGATTATGTGGCGGGCATGACAGACCGCTTTGCCTTACAGGAACATGCGCGGCTGCTGGCATAGGGCACCTCCTCGCCTTCCTCTGTTCAAAACTATCTTCGGGGGTCTGGGGGCAGACAGCCCCCAGCCTGTCAGCCTTCACGCGACCGCAGAACTGCACCCTTCGCGACGTCGCCCATAAGGCCGCAGGAGCAGCGCCTTAGTCGCGCCAAAGCGCCATCAGCCAAACCACAACCAGCGCAAAACTCGCCAGCGCGTTCCAGGATGCCATCGACAGGCCCAGCATTTGCCAGGCGACCTCGTCGCATTTCACCATGGGTGCGGCCAGGATCTGGTTCAACAGATCATCCGTTGACATGCCCGCAACAGACCCGCCCGTGCAGGTGTCGGGCCCGGCAAACCAGCCGCGTTCGACCCCCGTATGATAGACCCCATATCCCCCCGTTGTCGCAGCCGCGATGGCCCCGCAGACCGCCAACAGGCGGGCAAGGGGCCCCTTGGCCAGCAGCAGGGCGACCAGGCCAATGCCAATGGCTGCCGCATGTGGCCAGCGTTGCAGCAGGCACAGATGACAAGGGGCCAGCCCGCCAATGTATTGAAACGCAAAGGCCCCGGCCAGTAATCCAGCCGACCCCAGCGTGGCCAGTGCGACCCATGCCTTCATGCCAAAGCCCATGTTACCCCCAGATACACTGCAACCAGCACCACGATGCCCAGCACGACTTGCGCCAATCGCCGCTCGATAAACCCGGTCACTTGCACGCCATAGCGCCGCAAAGCCCATGCCAGGCCGAAGAACCGCGCGCCACGGGCAACGATGGCCGACAGGATGAACAGTTTCAGATCAAAGGCAATGACCCCTGACAGGATCGTGACCACCTTCATCGGCGGCAAATGCGACAGGCCAGAGGTGACCAGCATCACAAGGATCGTACCATCGCCGGTTTTGGCGCGCAGGGCATTGAAGGCCTCGAGCTTGCCATAAGCCTGCAAGATCGGCTTGGCCAGCAGATCGAAGGCATAGAATCCCAGCAGCCAGCCTGCGATACCGCCCAGCACAGAGGTGACGGTGGCGATCAGCGCAAGCCGGTAGGCGCGGTCGGGCCGCGCGAGGCACATGGGCACGAACAGCACATCGGCAGGAATGGGGAAGACAGAGCTTTCGACAAAGGACACAACGCCAAGGGCTGCGGGCGCATGGCGGCTGGCGGACCAGTGCAATGTCCAGTCATAGAGTTTGCGAAACATCATGCCCCCTTGCATTGGCGCGGACATGGCCATGCGCGCGGCGTGGCGTCAACCCCGGCACAAAGTGCTTTGGTTGCGGCATGCTGGTCGCTAACATGTCTGCAATCATTGTGTGGGGTGCAGTATGGAATGGCGTGGACGCAGGGGCAGCAAGAATATCGAGGACGGGCGGCGCGTCGGGGGCAGTCGCGCGGGTGCTGGTGGCATTGGCGGGGTTGGCGCGATCATCGTCCTGCTCCTCGGTTGGTATTTCGGATTTGATACCTCTGCTTTGTTAAGCGATCCTGGCAGGCAAAATACGGGGACAGCCGAAATGTCGCCCGCCGAACAGGACGCAGCACAATTTGTTTCGGTTACGCTTGCCGATACCGAAGAGGTGTGGACGGCCATTTTCCGCGACCAGCTGGGCGCCACCTACCAGCCGCCCGTGTTGCATCTGTTTACGGGCAGCACAGGGTCACCTTGCGGCGATGCGTCGGGGGCGACGGGGCCGTTCTACTGCCCGGGCGACAGGAAGGCCTATCTTGACACGGCGTTCTTTGCGACGCTGGAACAGCGGTTGGGGGCCAAGGGTGATTTCGCGGCGGCCTATGTGGTGGCACATGAAATTGGGCACGCCGTGCAGGACCAGCGTGGTATTCTGGGCAGGACCAATCAGATACGGGCAGGCGCAAGCGAAGAAAAGAGGAACGCCATTTCCGTCAGGGTCGAACTCCAAGCCGATTGCTATGCCGGGATCTGGGCGCGTGAGGCGGAACAGACGTTTGGCACACTCGATCCGGGAGACGTGCAAGAGGCGATCAATGCAGCCAAGAAAATTGGCGATGACACGTTGCAGGCCAATGCGGGCCAGCGCCCGATGCCCCATACATTCACGCATGGCACATCACAGCAGCGCGCGCGGTGGTTTGCTGTGGGCTACAAAACGGGGCTGATCGACGCCTGCGATACATTCAGCGCGCGTGATCTGTGACGCCTGATTGACGCCCCCGAAAAGGCGCGTTACACGACCCCCAAGTGGCCCGAGTGGCGGAATGGTAGACGCAGGGGACTCAAAATCCCCCGCCGCAAGGTGTGTCGGTTCGAGTCCGACCTCGGGCACCACTTATCCCAATCTTTACAGTGCAGTGATTCGCGATGTGACCCCAGGTCATCGTCGCGGGATTCGGTACGATTCGCCTAAAATCCACCCGATTGATGCTGGTTGACGGCATAAGGGGCGTGCCATGGGGTAAATCATGGCAAAAATGTGGAACTGGTTAAGGCGGAATTGTGGCAGGACGACTATTTCGCAAATCGAAACACTGGGCTTGCGTGAAATCCTGCCATAAACGTAATTGCTCCGCATTTCCGGGCAGTTGCGCAATATACCTCAAACGCCACTCGTTTCTCGCTTTTTGCGAGTTACATCTTGGGGTTGTGAGATTTTGCAATCGCTCCCGCACGCTGCAGGGAGGCGCCAGTGCGGCGTCGGCACAATTCAGCCTTTTTTACTTTTCGTCAGCCTTAACCGCGAGTAATCAGGAGAGGTCTTGCTGGGTAAAGACGTTTTGGCCGCGGGGGCGGTCTGTGAATGGTAAGTGCAGGCAACTGCACAGGGAGTTGTTGAAACGCTGTCAAATCGTGCCTGACATGGCACTTGCCTGCCCTCTTTTCAGGACATGGCAACTTGCAGGTTCTTCCTGCGGGATCAGTGTTTGCATCTCTGCCTCAACAGATGGTCTCCGAAACGCAGGTGTGTCGTTTGACAGAACTTGCGGGGTCGAGGGTCGCCCATCTGCGGGTGACCCACAATGAGGATCGAGGAGACGCGGGTTCCCGGTCTCTGATGTGAGGGAAAGAAAATGCCGGTTTTTGCACTGTACAACTTTGATGAAGCCGGGACACCGGCTCTGGATTCGGCGCTGGATAATGGGGCGCAGAACGGCAAGTACATCAACGGAGCCACGCCGAATCCAGAGCCGGTGTCCCGGCTTCATCAAAGTTGTACAGTGCAAAAACCGGCATTTTCTTTCCCTCACATCAGAGACCGGGAACCCGCGTCTCCTCG